>JARYLH010000025.1 GCA_029907755.1 Candidatus Methanosuratincola sp. | reverse complement strand
GAAGGCTGCCAACGCTTCCCTCAGCTCCGGAATGCCCCAGCTTGACGAGTAGCGAAACATCCCGCTCGATAACGCCTGCTTGGTCGCCTCCACGGCTTCCTTTGGGGGCGGGAAGTCAGGCTCTGCCACATCGAACCTTATCACTCCGCTGGAGCGGCCGCCCCCCTTTTCCAGGAAAGAGATGGGCGACGGGCAGATCCTATCAAACCTTTCGTGGGCCATCACGATCTTCTTCAGCTAATGCTGATATATAACTTCGGTAGAGATGGAAAGTGACTACGCATGGTTGACGCGTTGTGGATCTATCTCCAAGGCTTCCTGACTCTGTTCATCATATTTGACCCCATAGGCAATGTCCCCCTCTTCCATGCCTTCACAAGCTCCTTCGAGGCTCAGAAGAAGATCAAAATACTGAACGACTCGGTAAAGGTGGCGTTCGTAATTTTAGTGGTTTTTGCGGTCATAGGCACGTATATACTCGACTTTTTCACGATATCCATGAACGACTTCAAGATAGCTGGAGGGGTACTACTCTTCATAATGTCCATAGAAGGCCTCTTGGGTAAGGAGGAGGGGCGCTGGATGAACAGGGAGGATGTCGCAATAGTCCCCTTAGCTACCCCGCTCATGGCGGGCCCAGGTAGCATCTACACGGTAATGTACCTGATGCAGCCGCCAAACGGCCCGTTGGTGGCATTTTTCGCAATAGTGGCGAATGTCATCCTGCAGTGGGCGCTCCTGAGATCATCCAACAGGCTCATGAAGATCCTGGGGAGGGCTGGATCGACGATAATATCGAGGATAATGGCATTCATACTCTCGGCGATCGCGATAGGCATGATAAGGAGCGGGCTAGTTGGAGCTTACCTTGGGGGGTAAATCCCATTTGCTGAATAGCATGTCGCCTGAACGGAGGTTCGGTCATGTCGCTTGACTTCAGTCTGCCTTACGGAAGCAACGAAAAGCTGAGGGCAATAGTCCAGAAAATCGAGAGGGAAGAGAGGCTCAAGGCAATTTGGAAGTGCTCGAATGTAATGGCAATAGAGCGGCTCGGGTACACCGATCATGGGGTCACGCACGTCAAGATAGTTGCGAATTCTGCGCTGAAGATACTCAGGATACTTATGAAGAACAACGTTGTGCCGAGCATCGTTAAGGATTATGCGATGGAGAGGGAGGATGCGGAGGTAGTGGTTGTCCTTGGGGCCCTGTTCCACGATGCGGGCATGATCGTAGCCAGGGATGGGCATGAGCTGTTCGGTGCGGCTGTCGCGATGAACGCCCTGGAGGCGATACTTGATGGCGTCTACAGCCCGTACGACGCAGCTGTTGTGACTTCGGAAGTGATGCATGCGATCGTATCACACGAGGAGCCCCACAGTCCGTTGACTTTGGAGGGGGGCGTGGTAAAGGTGGCGGATGCCCTCGATATGGAAAAAGGGAGGGCAAGGCTGCCCTTTGAGGCGGGGAAGATCGACATCCACTCCGTCTCAGCACTGAGCATAGAAAAGGTCAGGATACAGGAAGGGATCCCGCCGGAGAAGCCAGTAATAGTGAGGATTTCGATGTCAAACTCCGCAGGGATATTCCAGATAGACGGGCTGTTGAAGCCCAGGATCGAGAGCTCGGGCTTGGGCAAGCACATCCACGTCGAAGCAGAGGTCACCGGGGAGGAGAAGAAGATAATAAAGAAGTTCGAGTTCTGAGCCCTCCAAGATGGCTGCAGAGGCATGCGCGATGGGAAGCCTTTTTTGGAAGGCAACACATTGTTATTTGGTGGGCTGAATGGTTTTCAAGGCAACTTGGGAAGATTTTATTGCAGTGTACAGGAAGAGCGGCCAACCCGGGCTCATGCTCAGGACGCTCAGGTACAGCAAGGGGATGACGATCGAGGAGCTTTCTGCAAGGACGGGCATAAGCGAGTCCGAGCTGATCGCCATCGAAGGCGGGGCAAGCGACCACAGGTTTTCAGAGGATGAATCGATCATAAAGAAGATCTTTGAAACGCTGATCGTTCTAGAGGAAAAGGAATGAAAAGAAGTCGCCTCCAAGGAATAGGACACTAAATAAGACCTCGTGTCAAAAAAACAATTTTTCTTTTCAAGATCTGAATTCAATTCCAGAATCCCTTATTTTGTCATGCAAATTAAGGTACTAGTGGGTCGCCCGAAGGGACGCGACACAGGCCCCCACCATTGAGCGTTCCTTCTTTTTTCCCTCTCAATTTTCCTGCGATCTCGGCATCGAGAACGCCTGAAGAAACCTTTTTAACATATCGGAAGTTAGACGTCAAGCAGTACATCCGGTGCAAGGTGGTTGCATGGACATTTCGATGATCCTGTTAGCGCTCGGCTTTCTCCTCGCCTTCGTCATGTCCATGAACCTCGGAGGTAACGACGCTGCAAATCCCACGAGCGCGGCTGTCGGTTCAGGCGTATTGACACTGAGGAGGGCCCTCCTGTTCTTTGGCATTTTTGTCTTTTTCGGCGCAGTCCTCCAAGGATCTATGGTCATGAAGACAATAGGCAAAGGGATCGTGCCAGAGATCGACGTAGTGGGTGCCTTCGCGATAATACTGTCTGCTAACATATGGATCTTTCTGGCAACTATGAGGGGGATGGCGATTTCGACGACCCACTCCATAATCTGTGCGGTAATCGGGTATGGCCTCGTGGAGTTCGGAATCAGCGGCATAAATTTTAGCGTTTTGGGGACAATAGTCCTCAGCTGGATCGCTTCCCCCCTATGTAGCCTTGCTCTTGCCTACATCCTGTTCAAGATGATCGACATCTACACGAACAGAAACGATGGGGCAAAACTTCAGAAATTCTTCAAGATCCTCCTGATCGGGTCGCTCTGCTTCAGCGCTTATTCTTTCGGCGCCAACGACGTTGCGAATGCGACCGGGGTCTACATAACTATCGCCTCGAAGATGGGGCAAGTCCCGGACTCGGTGGCAATGGTCGAACTAGCCATTTTTGGGACAATAGGCATAGTCCTGGGAGCATTTATCTTCGGCCCGAAGGTAATCAGAACCTTGGCGTTCAGGGTCACGCGGCTCGATCTCCCAACCGGTCTCGCAGCCAGCCTTTCCAATGCGATGGTGGTTTACCTTTTCACAACAGTGCCTTACATTCTTTCAGGCTACGGGCTACCGATATCGACGTCATATGCGGCCGTGGGTGCTATCTTGGGCGCCAGCATCGCAGCGAAGAAGAGATTGAGCAAGAGCGCCTCGGTTTACCTGATCTCTTACTGGTTGGTCACAGTTCCAGCGAACATCCTGTTGAGCGGGGCAGTGGTCTACATAATAAAGATGCTCGTAGCCTGACCGCACCTACAACAGCGAGACATGTGGTTCAATCAAAATTTGGACTCCAGGAGCGAAGGCTAATGGTCTCCTGACTTAAAGTTGCCGCACATCTTCATATTTTCGAGTAAACGTTTATTTTTATGAACCCAGTCAATTAACAACCCTCCGAAAAGCATCAAAATAGGCAGCCAATGTCACAAACAATTTAGTCAAGATTGATAGAACCATATCTCTCGGCCTCTAATAGTTGATTGGTCGATCCGAAATGAGCTCAGAAGAGCTGTTCGATGCCGTGTCGCACCCCTTAAGAATCGAGGTTGTAAAGGCACTGGCAGAAGAACCACTGCGCTTCGCCGACCTAAAACGGAAACTGAAAATCAGCAGCAGCGGTCTCCTGGACTTCCACCTCAAGAAGCTGGACGGTTTGATAGCGGTAAACAAAGAAGGTTGTTATTACCTGAGCGAAAGGGGGTATGCAGCACTCACCGCCATTGAAAGCGCGGCAGGGTATCATAGGCTGCGCTCAGTGCGAAGAAGGTCTTTTTATCTGAATCTGATAGTCTTTGTTTTAGTAAATATTGGTGCCATTTGGACTGCAAGCCAACTGAACAATTATGTGCTTTGGTATGCCATCATCTTGCCTGTATCCGTTGCCTGGATTATATTTTACAGCTACTGGACTCTAGTCAAGAGAAGGGTTAGTCTGAGAGGATAAGGAGATGCATTCATCGATTCATTAGCGAGATCTATGCGGCGTACTATCTTGCCCTGTCCCGAAGGGGTTCCGCCGACAAAGTTAAATGATTTTATGTGCTTATGCCAGTGGCTTTTGGCTAAGGCATGTCAGCAAGACAAAACAAAACAGTTAAGTTTTGCTTTAATTTTTTGATGCATCCTGCCTTTAGTTTTTTAGCCCCGGCTCCTGAGGACTGCGATAGTCCTTATCAGATCTGCGGTATCCTCCATGCGGTCAGACGCTGATTCTATATTCTCGACGACCTCCTTTATCATGAGCCAGTCGCTGACATGCTCAGCAGAATCCCCCCAGATGAGGATCTTCGCTATGAGATCTAGACGGAGGTCATCGATCTTCTCCTCGAGGCGCTCAGTCCTTTCTGCCTTTGAGACCACCTCGCCGTCCTTCTTCATGAGCGATTGGATAGTGTCCATCAGGCTCACTGCTTCCTCGAGCAAAACCCCAACCAGTTCTTTGATCCTGAACTTCACTTCATCTGGTATATCCTTCGGGTGGGCATACTGGATCTTCCTCGTTGCTGACTTCACGTGGGCGGCAATGTCGTCAGAGGTCATCAAGAGGAGTATTATTTCGTCCTGATCCATCGGATGGAGTGATGACTTCATTAGATCGTTGATTATCCCTTCCTTTATCTTGTCAGCTTCCCTCTCAAGCGAGACGATCTCGCTGGAAAGCTCCTTCGTCTTCTCCAGATCGCCGTTCAAGTAAACATCTATGAACGTTTTGAACTTGTTCACGATCGCGAATATCTTTTCCAGGTGCTTCTCGCAGGCAGAGATTGCCTCCTTTTCGCTCATCTGCCCCAACCAGAAGCCGATGTGCCCGGAGCCCAGCATTGCCGTTGACCTCTAGAATTAGTTATATGTAGAGGTATATGTACTATTCGCATTCTTTCTTCCGATGGTGCTGAAGTTTTTATACTAAAAGGACAAAAATACGCATGATGAGGGCAGATGGGCCTGCTGAGAAGGAACAGGGAGAGACCGCCCAAAATCAAGGGGCCCATACGCCCTAAGCTCGAAGAGGCAATCAGGATTCTGACGCAGCAGCAGACCGCCCTGAACATGAAACTCTCAAGAATCAGGCATTATGACAGGACATTGTTCGAGAAGGTAGTCCAGAATTACCAGAACAGGGATATCAGAAGGGCAAAGATATACACGAACGAGCTCAGCGAAGTGAGGAAGCTGATCAAGACGATGACCGCTGCTTCACTTATGCTTGAGCAGATAGCTACACGGCTCAGGACCGTCAAGGAGTATGGCGATTTTGCCAGCGACCTATCGATAGCCAAGTCCTCACTCGATCTCGTCTGCGGTAGCGTCCCGACAATAATGTCAGAATCGGGAGAGTCGTTCTCAAGGCTAATCGAGATAATGGATGAGCTGATGGTCAACGCTGCCTGCACGGAGCCAGTCGGATCCAGCGTGGCTGCCATAGATGGGTCTGAAGAGATACTGAGGGAGGCGCAGGAGAGGGCGGAGGCAGAGCTCGATCGCACACTGCCCAGGCTCCCCGAATTCGACAAGGTTCCGAAGAGCAGGTTAAGAAAGAAGGAGGGTGATGGGGCGGGGGGCTTGCTTAACCTCTAGAACGACCTGCCCGCTCATCCTCACCGAAAGGGTTGCCATTGTGGAGTATGCTCTCCATTATCTCATAGTGTTTTGGCTGCACGAATCCCCTCTTAACGAGCCTTTGCTTCAGCCTTTCGACCATCCGCGGAGTATCGATCTCTAGCGGGCAGACCTCCTTGCACCTCCCGCACTTGGTGCAGGCGTCCACTGCGGCTGCCACCTTTTCGTCACCCGTGGTGAACGCGCTCCAAATCAGCCCGATCCCCCCGAAGTAGTTGTTCCCGAATGACCCCCCTATAACCCGGTATACCGGGCACTCATACATGCAGCCCCCGCAGCGGATGCAGTAGAGGGCCTCGCGGAAAACATCATCCTCAGCCATCCTCCTGCGACCATTGTCGAGGAGGACAAGGTGGAGCTCCTTCGGGCCGTGGGCGCCGTAGACAATCGTCTTCTCAATGTCTGCTGTCTTGCTAGGACCCGTTATCATGGAAACGTAGGCTGACATGAATACGCCTGTGGCATAAGGCGGCAGCACCTGGAGCAGCATGAAAGCGTCCGAGAGCGTCGGGACTATCTTCTCTATCCCGGTGAGGCATATGTGCTTCGGCGGCGCATTGCTCACGAACCTAGCGTTGCCTTCGTTCTCAACAATGAAGATCGTGCCCGTCTTGGCGGAGACCACATTAGCCCCGGTGATCCCAACGTCAGCATTGCAGAACTTCTCCCTCAGGTAATCCCTCGCGATCCCCACAAGGGCAGGTATCTCCTGGCTCACGGGCCTCCCCAAGAGTTCTGAGAAGGTCTTCGCGACCTCCTCCCTTGGGACATGAACCGAGGGGTTTATGATGTGGGTAGGCTTCTCCTTCCTCAGCTGTATTATGAACTCGCCGAGGTCGGTCTCGTATACCTTGTTCCCCCTCTCCTCGAGGGCCTCGTTTATGCCGACCTCATCTCCCGTAAGCGATTTTGACTTGACGACAAGCTTCCCGTGTCCGGTCAGGTCCGAAACAATCTCCCTAGCCTCCTCGGCATCCCTCGCGAGGTACGCCTCCCCCTTGACCTCCCTAACGGAGTCCATGGTGATCTTCACGAGCTCATCCATCTGCTGTATGGATCGTTCCTTGATCTTCCTGACTTCCCTGCGAATCTCCTCGAGCTCTGGTAAGCGGGAGAGCGCGTTCGCCTTGGCGGACGTGTATGCAGCGACCGCCCGGCTCAACCCGGTCCTCCGCCTCTCGTCCTCCATCCATCTCTTGAACTCTTCACGCTTGAAAGCCAGCCAGTCATCGCTTCCCATCCCAATCATCCCCTCCAAGCAGCAAGGAGCAGCTCAGGCAGGTCCATCACCCTGATCTGCCCCGAACAGGCGTCCTTGAAGTTGTAGTTGCAGAACGGGCACGCGGTAACCAAGAGCTTGACACCGGCTGGCACCTGACCGCCGGCTACAGTCCTGGCTACCTCCCTCGAAAGCTCAGGGTACGCCGAACGGACGCCTCCCCCTGAGCTGCAGCAGAGCGCCTTCGACCGGTTGTCCTTCATCTCGACCAGTTCGACCCCCGGCACCATCCTGATGAGATCCCTGGGCTCCTCGTAGACGCCCATGTGCCTTCCGAGGTGGCACGGGTCATGGTAACACGCCTTCACATCCATGCTTCGGAACCGGCCCTTGATCGTTGGGCTCCGCTCGATCAAAAACTGGGATATGTGGCGGACCCGAAATGGGACCTGCCCTGCAATGGCTGGGTACTCCGATGCCATGGTCCTGAAGCAGCCCGGGCACGCGGTCACGACTTCCTTGAAGCCAGCCGAAGAGATCCTGTCCACGGTCGATTCAGCAGTTTTTTTCGCAGCCTCGAGCTGCCCAGTCCTAAGCAACACGGAGCCGCAGCAGCCTTCGTTTCCCCCGAGGGTCGCGAATTCGACGCCCATCCTGCGGAAAAGTTCCATAGTCGAATCCGAGATGCTTTTCGTCCTGAGGCGCGACATGCACCCCTTCCAGTAAAGTATGCTATCAGGCATGCTGATCAGACCCGATAAAATCCATCAAGGTGGTATTAAAGCCTTGCACCGTGCCGAGGGCGCCGGTTTCCGCCACCCGGCTAAAGGCCGAACCGCCTCTTCTCCTTGACGGGCTGTTCGAATTCCTTCGCAAGCTCCTTCAAGAGCTCCCTCTGCCTTGGGGTGAGCCTCTCAGGGACGGTCACGTTGACAACTACAAACTGGTCGCCCCTCCCGAAGCCGTCGAGCTTGGGTAGCCCCCTGCCTTTGAGGCGGAGGATCGTGCCCGGCTGCGTCCCAGGATTGATGGTCATCTGGACCGGCCCCTCCAGCGTCGGGACTGTCACTTCTGTCCCTAGCGCGGCCTGCGGGTAGCCTATCCTGAGCTCATAGTAGAGATCCGGACCCTCCCTCCTGAACCGCGGATCCGGGACGACCCCGACATTCACGTATAGGTCCCCTGGGGCGCCACCGTTCAGCGATGCGTCGCCCTCGCCCCTCAGCCTGAGCTGCATGCCGTCCTCGGCTCCAGGCGGGATCCTGACAGTGATCCTCCTCTTGACCTTGGCAACGCCTGATCCCTTGCAGGCGCTGCAGGGCTTGTCGATTATCGATCCGGAACCCTTGCACGTGGGGCAGGCGGTTATCTGGACGAACCTTGCAAAACCGCTCGAGTGCACACGCTGGACCTGCCCAGTCCCGCCGCAGTTTGTGCAGGTCCTGGGGGAGGTTCCTGGGGAAGCCCCGGATCCCGCGCACTGCTTGCATGTCTCGCTCCGGGGTATTTCGATCTCCTTTTCAGCCCCCTTCAGTGCCTCTTCGAGAGTAATCCTGACCTCGGAGACAAGGTCGCTGCCCCTCATCCTCCTGTTCCCGAATCCGCCATAGCCCCTGCCCCCGCCGAAGAACAGGTCAAATAGGTCGCCAAACCCTCCGAAACCAAAGTCCCTGAATATAGTCTCGAAATCAGCACCCCTGAAGATGTCCTCCTGGGTGTACTGCTGGTTGAACCCAGCACGGCCGAGCATGTCGTACTGGCTCCTCTTCTGAGGATCGGAGAGGACCGCGTAAGCCTCAGAGATCTCCTTGAACTTCTCCTCGGCGTCCGGGGACTTGTTCCTGTCAGGGTGGTACTGGAGGGCCAGCTTCCGGTATGCGTCCTTTATCTGCTCGGGCGTAGCGTCCCTGGGCACGCCAAGAATCTCGTAATAATCCCTTTTTGTCGCCATCTCTACCGATCCTCAGCTTGCAGGGTTGGTATTTCAGCGTTTTGCTGTTTTTCAAGGAAAAAAGGATGGTAAATAAAGTTCAGCCGACCTTGTAGTCAGCATCGTAGACTTTCTTATCCTGCGCCTGCTGCCCGCCCGGTGGCGACTGCTGCCCTTGCTGGGCCCCTGCTTGCGCCTGCTGCCGCTGGTACTCGGCCGCCGCCTGCTGGTATATGGCGGTCCCGACCTCCTGCAAGACCTTCGTTAGCTCTTCTGACTTTGCCTTTATCTTCTCAACATCAGTCCCAGCAAGCGCCTCCTTGAGAGCGGCTACAGCCGCGTCGATCCTGCTCACCTGTTCAGGCTTCAGCTTGTCAGCAAGGTCCTTCTTTGTCTTCTCCGCAGTGTAGATGAGGCTGTCGGCGTTGTTCCTTAGCTCAGCCTCCTCCCTCTTCTTCCTGTCCTGCTCAGCGAACTGCTCGGCCTCCTTGACCATCCTCTCCTTCTCCTCCTTGGAGAGCTTGGTCGATGCGGTGATCCTGATCGAGGCGGCCTTGTTGGTCCCCAAGTCCTTTGCCGTGACGTTGAGGATCCCGTTCGCGTCGATGTCGAACGTCACCTCGATCTGGGGGACGCCGCGCGGGGCGGGAGGTATGCCCTCAAGGTTGAACATCCCCAGCGAGACATTGTCTTTCGCCATCGCCCTCTCTCCCTGGAGCACATGTATGGTGACCGCAGTCTGGAAGTCGGCAGCAGTAGTGAAGATCTGGCTGCGCCTCGTGGGTATGGTGGTGTTCCTCTCGATTATCTTGGTGAACACTCCGCCAAGGGTCTCCACCCCAAGCGACAGCGGCGTGACGTCGAGGAGCAGGATGTCCTTCACCTCGCCCGAGAGCACTGCTCCCTGTATTGCCGCCCCGATCGCGACGCATTCCATCGGATCCACGCCCCGCTCGGCCGGCTTCCCGAGTATCCTCTCCACGAAGCGCTGGACGATGGGCATCCTGGTCGTCCCTCCAATCAGGATGATCTTGTCGATCTGGGCAGGCGTCAGCTTAGCGTCCTCGAGGGCCCTCATGATCGTCCGCTCGGTCTTCTGCACGATCGGGGCTGCGAGCTCCTCGAGCTTCGCCCTTGTAATCGTCATGTGCAGGTTCTTTGGGCCAGAGGCGTCTGCACAGATGAACGGGAGATCGACATCGGTTGTGAGGAGCGTCGAGAGCTCGATCTTTGCCCTCTCCGCAGCCTCCTTCAGCCTCGCCATTGCCATCCGGTCACCCCTGAGGTCGATCCCGGTCTGCTTCCTGAACTCCTCAATGATGTAATCCATAAGTGCCTTGTCGATGTCCGCACCGCCAGTCTCCGTGTCTCCGCTCGTGGAGAGTACCTGGAAGACCCCCTTACCAAAGTCCATTATTGTGACGTCGTGAGTGCCGCCGCCGAAGCTGAAGACAAGTATCTTGAGCTCCTTATCGAGCTTGTCAACACCGTATGCCAAGCATGCAGCCGTGGGCTCGTTTATTATCCGGAGGACTTCGAAGCCCGCGATCTCGCCAGCGTCCTTCGTCGCCTGGCGCTGGTTGTCGTTGAAGTGCGCCGGAACGGTGATTACGGCCTTCTTTATTGTGGTCCCGAGGTACGTTTCAGCATCCTTCTTTATCTTCTGCAGTATGAAAGCGGATATCTGCTGCGGCGTGTATTCCTTCCCGTATATGCTGACCTTGTAGTCGGTGCCCATCTTCCGCTTGATCTCGAATACGGTCCCCTCCGGGTTGGCAACAGCCTGCCTCTTTGCAGGTTCGCCTACGAGCAGCTGCCCGTCCTTGGTGAAGGCGACCACCGAAGGGAACATCTTCCCTGCAGCAGTCGGCCCCTCCGCGCTGGGTATTACTGTGGCCTTTCCACCCTCGAAGATGGCTGCCGCAGAGTTTGTCGTACCTAGATCTATACCTATAATTTTCTCTCCTGGCTGTATGTTTGCGCCCATATCAATTCTCCTCCTTTGGTTTTGTTGATCTTGAAGGCTTTACCGAGACCTTCACTACGCTCGGCCTGATTACCCTCTCCTTGAGGAGGTAGCCCTTCCTTATCTCCTCTATAACCGTGTTCTCCTCAAGGTCCTCCCTCTCCTCTTTGGAGACGACCATATGCTTCTCCGGGTCCAACGGCTTCATGAGGCATTCGATCTGGGAGACGCCGTGCTTCTCAAGGATCTTCCTCATTTTCTTGAGGGTCATCTCGACCCCTTGGAGGAGCGCTCCCTGCTGCTCTGAGCCGGAGGCGCTCTTCAGGGCGAGCTCGAGCTCGTCGACCACCTCGAGCAGGTCGCATACGAGCGGCATGCTGGCGAAGAGCCTCGCTTCCTCCATCTGCCTCTCCGACCGCTTCCGTATGTTCTCGCAGTCAGCCTGCATGTACCTAAGCCTGTTTTTTGATTCGGTCAGCTCCCTCTGGAGCGCGTCTAGCCGCTCCTTATACTTGCATATCTCTTCCTGGAGCTGCTCCAGGTCCTTGCTCTTATCCTCGTTCAAGGGCACTGGCCCCTCGGCCTTGGCGATGTTCTCTGCCTGCATATTGCCTCCGGATCCTTCAGATCGCAATGCGTACCCCCCGCAAGAAGCAGTCAATTATATCGCAGTCAAATATATATATTTCACGCATGGTCGTGGGAGGATCCGATCCCAGCCAAAGAATAAGAGCCGGCAGGAGATATAGACCACTGGTGTATATAATGTTTGAGAATGTCGCAGAAGTCGCTTCTACATGCACCCTTTGCGGCGCCTGCGTCGAGGTGTGCCCATTCTTCAAAGCTACCAACAACCCGAAGTACGGTGCCATGGCCAAAATGGAAGCGGCAATCTCGCTCTTCGAAGGCAAAGATCTCAAAGAGGAGGAAATGAAGACCCTGTACCTTTGCACCAGGTGCGACGGGTGCCACAGCTCTTGCCCGATGGACATACCGATCTCGGTCGTAGTCCAGGCTGCGAGGGCAGAGCTAAGGAGGAGAAACATGGTGCCTGAGAAGTACAAGACGATAGCAGAAGCAATAATCAAGATGGGATCGCCAATGGCAGCACCGCCGGAGAAGCGCACTGCCTGTCTGCCAGAAGGCTTCAAGCCCCCAAGTAAGGCAAAGTACCTCTATGTTCCGGGGTGCTGGTCGGGGATCAAGCTTCCCGAGACCGCAAAGGCGACTATGGAGATCCTGATCAAGGCCGGGATAGATTTCACAACGCTCGGCGAGAGGGAGTGGTGCTGCGGACTATTCCTCATCGATACCGGGATGATCGAGGAGGCCAAGAAGCTTGCTGAGAAGAACACGGTGCTCTTCGAGTCCACAGGCGCCAGGACGGTCGTCACCGAGTGCCCCTCATGCTACGACGTCTTCAAGAACGTTTACCCTGCGCTGTTCAGAAAGCCGGATTACGAAGTCGTGCATATCTCGGAGCTGCTCGACCAGCTTGTCAAGGAAGGGAGGATCAGCCCGAGCGGTGCCCAAGGCAGGAGGATAATCTACAAGGATCCCTGCCCCCTGGTCAGGAGGACCGGCACGATTCAGCCCCCGAGGGATGTTGTGCGAAAGGTCGGCGATCTGATCGAATACGGAGAGAGCGGGAAGGATGCAGTCTGCTGCGGGGCTCCAGCCGGCGTGAAACCGCTTTATCCCGATATCGCGAACAAGCTGGCGGAGATGCTGATGTCCGAAGCGAAAGAGAAGGGCGCGGAAATCGGCGTAGGCTGCGTGTTCTGCATGTACCACATGGGCGGTCTCCCCAAAGAGGCTGGTTACCCGCCGATAAAGACGCTCTCACAGCTTGTACTCGAGAGCCTCAAATAGGCTTTTTACCTTTTTATTTTGATTGAGAACGGGTCAATCATCCTTGCCCTTGAACTTCTGGCTGAGGGGCACGCGTTTCCCGTCCTTTATGTATGTTATCGAGGTCTCGAGCCGCACAGGCATCCCCAGGTTGCAGAAAAGCTCGTAGAGATCCTCCCCAGGGATGTCCTCGTTGAGCTTCCCTGTCCTGTACAGGTTGGCAATGTACTTCACGACCTCCATCGTAGCCTGCGGGTACTGGGAGAGTGCTGCTTCCAAGACCTCTGGCCCCCTTCCGATCAGGCGCTTTTTCACAATCGAGAGGGGATCTTCCTCGACCTTCTTGGGCGCATCTGTCTGTGTCTTTTTCATTGCTGCGAGCCTGCGCTCCATCTCGAGGAGCTTGCGCTTTTTTATAATCTCGATCTCGTCGTCCGAATCAGAGGTCATTTCGCATACCCTCCGAGATAATTGTATCGGGTCAGAAATAAGCTTTTAATACCGCCAGCCATGAACGTACGCACTTTTGGTCAAGGGCTGCAGGCTGGGCGAAGTTGAATATTAAATCGGCTGGATCGGGAGGAGAAACCGGCGCCATGTTCTTCGCCGATTTCAGCCCCTTCTTCGTCGGCCGCTTGCTCCGCTTCACTCCCCCTTCTTCCCCTTGGGCTTGAATGGAGGCGAGTAGTCGGGCAGGTCGTTCCCTCTCTCATAGTGGCAGCATATCGTCTGCCCGCGGAGGGAGTCCCACATCTCTTCAGGTACGAGCTTGTAGTACTCCCTTAGTTCCCTCCTTAGGTAACCATCCCCCTTCCGCTTCTTTGAAAGGAATTTGAATGCGAGCACTATCCTGCGTTTTGGGTAGAGCCGGAATCCGTTGATGAGGAAGATGTCCCTTTCGATCTGGTCCCACTCGACATAAAGGTGATCCTTTGCACCGGCTTTCGCCTCCACAACGTCGAGCTCACCAGTGCTGTCGTTCGTGGCCATCACGTCCGGGAGGTACGCGCTGTTCCCACCGGTCCTGTATGACCACCACCCAGCCGCGCGGTACCTCTTCACGAGTTCGCGCTCGAACCCCTGTCCCCTGCTCTTCCTGATCCGGGAGATGTGCACGCTGTCCTCGCCCAATCACCTCACCTCTCGGCTTGCCCCAAGAACCTCTCGAAGAAGAGGATCCCTATTGCAGTCTTCGCGTCCTCTATCTCGTTATCCTTCACCATCTCAACGGCCTTCGGGAGGGGGACAAACACCGAATCTATCTCCTCGTCATCATCGAGCCTCTTCGATGACCTCTTCAGCCCATGTGCCAGGAAGAGGTGTATGACCTCTGTGCTGTATCCAGGCGCAACGTAGAAGCTGAACACCTGCTCCATCTTGTCCGCAGCGTATCCGGTCTCCTCTTTCAGCTCCCTCCTGGCGCAGTCCTCTGGCGCCTCCCCCTTTTCGATCGTCCCAGCCGGGATCTCCCAGATCACTCGCTTCGCCGTGTGCCGGTATTGCCTCTCAAGGAGGATCTCCCCCCCTTCAACAGCAACAATAGCCACGGCTCCAGGGTGGACAACTGTCTCCCTGCGGGCGAGCCTTCCGCTCGGCAACCGCACCTCGTCGACCTGGACGCTTATTGCCCT
>JARYLH010000024.1 GCA_029907755.1 Candidatus Methanosuratincola sp. | reverse complement strand
CGGGCTCTTTTGGGCTACGAACGAGAGTCTGATACCGCTTATACCGGGGGCGATGTGCCAGTTCGGGGTCAGCCAGGCGGGGAGCCCCTACTCCTGGATGGACACAGGCGTGAAGCTTGTGGTGATCTTCGCATACGGGATCTGGCTTGTGCTGGACCTCCTTAACCGGAGGGTCAAGGGGAGCCCGCTGCTTCCCTCACTATCGAAGATATTCATACTGCTTGTACCGCTTCTCCTCCTGGACACGATTCTCGACCTTGCTTTCTACTTCACGGTCAGCCCTGTGACTGTGCCCTGCTGCAGGACCGTCTTCACAGAGACGTCACCAGTGCCCTGCCCTTACTGCTTCGTATTCCACGACGCGCCGATGTTCCTTGTCGTGATAGTCAGCTACGGGCTCTCAATTGCGCTAGTGCTTTGGGGGTTCGTGGTCAGGCATTACACCCTCAAGGTCAAGGAGATGGAGACAGTCGGGAACGACACGATGAAGAAGCTAGTCACCATAGCGCTTGTCTTCGCGGTGATAGGGACGGTTGCACTCATACCGGCGATATTCCAAGTGCTTACAGGCGGCCCCATGCTCCACTAGGAGGCGGCAAAGATGGTCTCCAAGCGCGCGTCAGCAATAATCACAATAGTCATCGCAGGAGTCATCATATCGGCGGCAGCTGCGCTTTACCTCAGGGGGCAGCAGGCTGCACTGGTTGAGGAGACCGGCATGAGCGTCAGCGGCGTTGAGCTGAACAGGAGGACGAATACACTTGTCGGGGTCAATGTGACATCCTCGCTCGACCAGCAGGTAGCAATAAAGTCGGCAAGCCTGGTAAAGATACAGTCAGGCATCACGGTCGCTTCAAAAGAGTTCTCCCCACCCAAGCAGGTCGCAGCCAATTCCCAGTCCTACATCCCGATAGGGTTCAGCCTAGATCCTGAAGGGGCGGACTACTTCCTGTACCTTCTGACTGACAGGGGCACGGTCGTGAAACACAGGATCTCTTATCCATAATTTTTCCATAAGCGATTTATATTTGTGTGATAGATCCCATATTCATGCCTCGCGGTTTCTGCGAACGTTGCAGGAGGGGGTGCGTAGGGAGGAGACCTAAGAGCGTCAATATCTCCAAGGTCCCGGCGGCGGAGGCCCTGGTTCCAGTCCCCGGCGAGAGGGCGCCCCCAATAGAGCTTGACCTCGCTGAGCTCGAGGCGATGCGGCTGGTGGAGCTTCAGAAGCTCTCGTACGATGAGGCTGGCGTGATGATGGGGGTGTCAAGGAACACGATCTGGCGGCTGGTGGAGAGCGGGAAGGAGAAGATGATCGCCGCGTTCTTCGAGGGAAGGAAGATCGAGCTGCACAGGACCTGACCGGAAAGAGAGGGTTTACTGAATTTTTGGCTGTTCAAGACAGCGAATATGCCAGAAGAGAGACGCCTAGCGCTGCGCAGTAGACAGAGAAGAGGGAGAAGCGATCCGAGAGGACCGCACGCTTCACGATCCCGATGGAGGCGTACCCGACGAGGGCAGAAGCCAAGAAGCCGACCACGTACTCAACGCCGAACGACTCAATCGGGCTCCCGAGGAGCTCGAACGCGAATGCCCCAAGGATCACAGGTATCGAGAGGAGGAAGGAGAACCTGAAAGCGGACCCCTTCTCGACCCCGGACAGGAGTGCCGAGGAAATCGTCATGCCGCTCCTCGAGACCCCCGGGGCGATCGCGGCGGCCTGGAAAGCCCCTATCAGGAGGGCCCTCGCGGCGTCCACCCGCCTCCCCCCTCCGCCGACCCTGGAGAGGGCCAGGAAAGCCGCGGTTATCAGGAATCCGATGCCCACTGCGAAGAGGCTCTGGAAAAGGCTCTCGAATAGATCACCCAGGAAGTACCCCGCGAGGAAGGCGGGCACAATGCCGATTGCGATAAGCACCGCTGTCCTGAAACCCTCCGACTTCGTATCCATCGCCAGGACCGGACGGGCGATCCCAAGCAGTTCCTTACGCAGGTATGCACAGACGGCCACCAGCGTCCCGAGGTGGAGGGCCAGATCGAAGGAGAGCGGTGCTTTGAGCCCCATCAACTCCTGCAAGAGGACGAGGTGTCCGGAGCTGGAGATCGGGAGCCACTCCGTTATTCCCTGGACTATACCCAAAGAGATCGCGTGCACGAGATCCAAGCAGAAAACCACCTATCAGCCAGATGTCTCCTGGTCCGCGCAAGGCCTCACGACGAAGACAGGGCAAGGGGCGTTGTTCACCACGCTGTTGGCGACGCTCCCCATCAGCAGCGCCCGTATCCTGCTCTGCCCGCGCGCGCCTATCACGATCATGTCGGCGGACTTCTCCTTCGCCAGCTGGACGATGCGCATTCCGGCGTTCCCTACCGAGAAGTCAAGTATCGTGGTCGGGCTCACTGACATCTCCTCGGCAGCCCTGACGGCGCTGCTGAGGATCGACTGCCCCGCCTCCTCCAGTTCCTTGGCTGCGACCTGGATCCCGCCCACGTCCGAGACCGGCGGGATCGAGACAACGTGAAGCAGGAGAAGCTCGGATCCGAACGTCTTCGCGAAGTGGCAGGCATACTCCATCACCCTGCTGGTCGCGGGGGACCCGTCCACAGGCACGAGTATTTTCTTGATTTCCATAACTAATGAGTAGCCCGCATCGGATTAAAGGGTTTTGTCTTAGAACTCAAGGAACTGCGCCATACGCGCGATCTCTGGGACCCCGCCGAATTTCTCCATGAAGGACTCGAGGCTGGGGAAAGGGCGTTTCAGAACGATCGATGCTGCCCTCTTCGCCCCAACCCCGGGTATGCTCTCGAGCTCCCTGAGCTCGAGCTCGTTTATCTTGACCGGGAATCGGAGCCCTCCCACCGACCTCGGGCCATGCGAGACCACCAAGACGTCGATGAATTGCCCAACCTCGAGCTGCCTCGGTATCCCGACGAGCACCGGGTATGACCCGACCTGGCGCCCCCAGGTCATCCCACCCTGGACTAGCTCCGTCCGGACCCCCTTGAGGACCGTGAATTCTGGCACGATGCGCTTCATCATGGGCAGGTCGATCTCCTGCCTAACCTTGAGCTTGTGGGAGAGGAAGAGGTGGCGGTGCTTCCTGACGAGGTAGTCACCCGAGGACTCCATCCTCGTCGAAGGCATGACCATCACCTGCCTCAGGTTCACACGCCTGAAGAGCAAGCCGGAGTCTAGCGCCTCCTTCATGAACTCGAAGTTCGCCTCGTAGGTCGTTTTAGTCTCCCCTGGTAGACCGTAGACGAAATTGAGGCCCGGAAGGAGGTGGGGCATGCCGTTCTGCCCCCTTGCCGCCCCGACCCGGTTTATGAGGGAGATCGCCCTCATGGCGCCCTCGTAATCGACCTTCAGGTTATTCCTCCTGATGACCTCCTCATCCACGGACTCTATGCCCAGCGCGGCTGTGTCCCCTGGTGTGTGGTACCTCACAACCTCCTTGAGCGCCTCCTCGGAGAGCTCGGGGTGCTCGGCTATCGTGGCAGGGTTGCAGTTGTCGATGTGCAGCACCCGGAGGGATGGTGCGGACCTGCGGATCGAGGAGAACAGCCGGCGGATCGCCGAAGGGTTCGGCGCGGGGCATGCCAGACCCTTGTCCCTTGATCCGTACACAAGGAGGTCGGGCTGCCTGCCGACCCTGAAGTTGACTGCCCCCTCGGAGTGGAGGGCGGCCACCTCGCGGGCGACGCCCCTCACGGTCCTGAACTCAGGGTAGCCGTGGAGCGGCTCGGTGCAGAAGGAGCACCCGCCCAGAACAGACCGCGGGCAGCCCCGGTAGGTCTCTATCTCGCAGACCAGCCCATCCGGGAAGAACGGGTGCTGCCTGATCACCCTGGCACCGCGCTCCGCGAAGGCGTCCGAGCTTCCCGCGCTCTCGCGGACCGAGTTTAGGTCCACCCCCTCGCCGAAATTCTCCTTTACTAGTCGGTGGACGACAATCTCAGAGTCACCGGTGATTACGAAGTCGTAGAGGGCGGAGAGGTCCTTCGCGACGCTCCTGCTGCAACCGCCTCGCCCGAAGCCGAACCTTACGGCTGGGCCGCATATGGCCCTATATCTGGAGCCGAGCAGCGCGGGGATTCGGATCGCGTCGTTGTGGGTTGCAGGGGCTCCTGAGAGGTACTTGCCCGGCACGGTTACCCCGGCGATCAGGACCGAGAGATCGGAAGAGGCGGACAGGCTTCTGAGCCTATCCGGGTCGCGCCTGGCGTCATCTATGGTGATGTACAGGACTTCAGCCCCAGGTGAGGCTGCCCATACCGCGCCGGCAACGTACCTGGGGTAGATGTCTATGAACGGTGGGACTCCCAGCCCGGCGGGCTCATCCGTGTAACCGTCAATTATGAGGACGCGCATCTTGTCAGACAGCCCCTACGGACAACTCAGGTGTTCCCATCCCTTCGCCTCAATCGGGCGCTCCAAGGTTCCGTCGCTCAAGAAGACGCCCCTCCCCTCCTCCACCCTGCCTATGGGCAACAGGCTGTTCCCGCACCTTTCGGCAGCCGCCTGAGCCCTGTCATATGCTTCTGGCTTGATCGTGAGGACGAACTCGTACTCCTCGCCGCCGTAGAGTGCGAGCTCCTCGGCGGGGATCCCGTGGATCGAGGCGAACTCCTCGGCAGCCCTGGAGACTGGGACCTTGTAGATCACAAAACGGACCCCGCTCGACCTGGCGAGCTCGTGGAGGGTGAAGGCCAGCCCGTCGCTCGAGTCCATCGAGGAGGTCACCGCCCCTGTCCCTGCGAGGGCGACCCCCAGATCGACCCTCGCTCTAGGCTGGTAGACGCTCCTGAGCAGCCTCCTCCTGAGCGGAGGTGGGGCGCTCCTGCCCTTCAGAAGGATCTCGAGTGCAGAAGCCGTCTCCCCGAAGTGCCCGGTCACTGCCAAGAGGTCGCCTGGAGAAGCCCCGGATCTCCTGACAATGCGGTCGGCAAATCCGACCATGAAGCCCGCCACCACAAGGTCCTTGGACTCGCCCAAGTCGCCGCCGAGGAAAGCCACGCCGTACTCCTTGCAGGCGGAGAGCAAACCGCGAACAAGATCAAGGACGCCTCCGGACGGGTAGCTGGGGGGGACCCCCATCGAGTGCATGAACGCATGCGGCTTAGCGCCCTTGGCTGCGAGGTCGCTCGCGCACATCACGACGGACTTCCTCCCCATCTGGTAGTGGCGCATCCCCCGAGGGGCGTCGGTCCTCCTGACGAACATGTCAGTCTTGAGGACCAGGAAGCGCCCGCCCGGCAGGAGTAGAGCCGAGGCATCATCAGGGTGGGGGAGCGGGTTTTCTGCGGGTTCGCCCAGTAGCTGCCGGTCTACTAGACCCCAGATCAGCTCGATCAGACCTCTCTCCCCAATATCCCCTGCACGCAGACGATCCATCCGGAAGCCTCCAGAGAACCCAGCATTTACAAGAGGTATGGAAAAGGATTTATTTTTTGGCATTGTTTTAGACGGGGGGAATGCCTTAGTGGCTCAGCCCGGCAGAGCGACGGTTTCGTAAACCGTTGGTCGGGGGTTCAAATCCCCCCTAAGGCTCCACCTATCCTTTTTGGCAGGCATCCGATCTTACGGCAGATCTTGCAGGCGGCTCCTTTCGCCAGGCCAATTTAAACAGATGCCCCCGAAACTGCTTGATCGGAATGGTGATCGATAATTTTCGAATGGAAAGAAAAGAAAAAAAAAGGAAAAAAGAAGGATTCCCGGTAGACTACGGGTACACAACGTCACATGGCTCTTCGCAGACAAAGTATAGCCGGTTGTTGTTTATGTCGTCAAGCAGACCCTTCCAGTATCCCTGCGCGCCTCTATCGTTGCCGGTGAGTGCGTCATTCGCGCTGTCCATGATCTCACCTATGGTTATGAAGCCAGTAGGCACGTATGCAGAGGGGCCGACGTAAACTAGAGTCAATGCGTCCAAGCCATGGCGCGTGTTGAGCATGGTCCCAACCAGCTGGGCGGAGAGCATCCACCTCATGTCCCTGGCGTTTGCGCTGAGCAGGTATGTCCTTATCTGGGTCTTGTCGGTGAAAGGCGGGTAAGTCCATCCGGAGGGCGTGTAGAGGTTTAGTCCATTGAGCGCCAAGATGTCGCCGGAGTTGATGAGGGCTTGCCCGTTCTTGTTGGACCAGAAGCCTATTGTCTTGCCTCCGTAGCCCTGCTCTAGGCAGACGTTTCCGAAGTCGACTCTGATGTCACCGTTTTCGGTGCCAAGGACTTCGATTGTAAGCGACGCTGCAGTGGTGTTCACCCACCCGCACGGCATCACCTCGCTTACGATGTACGTGCCTGCATCGTTTATCTCGAAGCAGTACCATCCCTCGGAATCAGTGTGGGCAATTGCTAGCGGAGAGCCGCTGGCATCGCTGAGCTGGATCCTGAAGCCTTGGACCGCAGGTTCGCCGTCGTCCCACTCGCCGTTGGCGTTGAGGTCGTAGAACTTGTACCCGCAGATGCGGACAGGAGCCTGGACAGTTACTTCGATGGACCAGGAGTCGCTTCCATTTATCCCCTGATCATTGGTTTCGAATGATGCGGTGTTGTCGAAGTAGTAAGTGCCGGGAGTCGCGTACGGTCCGACATCGAGCGAGTAGATGAAGGTCTTTGGAGCGTCGGGATAGCACACAGTGCCCAAGTCGCCGTACTTGTCGTCGGTGACGGTTATGCATTCGTCGACCTCTGTGATCTCTGATTCGACGAAGCTGAAGTTCAAGGCCACAGTGAAGTCCGTCGTGCCTGAGAGTTTGGGACTACCCCGAGAGTAGTCGTAGTTCTGCAGGGTGACGGTCAGGGTGTTCGTGCGGGAGCTGGCGTCGGGGAGTGCGGCGGTGTAGTTGCCTTCAAGGGTTTCTCCTGCGCCCAGCATGTACGGGAATGTGACCGGGAATTCGACGTTGGCTGCGATGTCTGGCGAGACGACGTCGGTAACGCTCGTTATATTGACCGCGAAATCCTCGTTGTTCGTAATTGAAATGCTCCCGGAGACTGACCAGCCGCTGTCAACATATCCAGTCTTAGTCACTTGGATCGTGTACGTGGATGTCCCGCTGTCGCCCTTGAAGAGGTGCCATTCGCTTGGATCGACGGACTTTTCGATATCCCATTGCCAAGTCCTAGTGTAGGAGGTTTTTGCGTCCTTTACGACCGAGATGTCCGGAGGGGTCGCACCGCCACCGCACGTCAGCTCGTAGAGGATGTACCTGGCCCAACTTGCGCCAGGGAACTCCTCAGTGCCGCCCCAGGCAGTTTCCCTCTGATATACGGGGGCGCATGCGCAGCCCAGTTCGCGCTCGATGATGACGATCTGCGCGCATATCCGAGAATCGTCTACCGGTACGAGCAATATTGCATAGACTTGGCCGCAGCCCGGCACGAAACCGCCGTTCTGGTTAGCGCCGGTTAGGATCTCGTTCACGCGGTTTATGTCCCAACCGTTTAGGCTACTATTTGACTGCTCGTCATCGATCAGCTCCCATATTGCCCTCTGGACGTCGCCGTAAGTGAAAGCACCGTAGCCGCCTTGGGAAGATTTGCCTACGAAACCCTGGTTCAGTATCCAGTTGATCTTCGAGAGGTTCCCTGGATACTCAACGAGCCCGTCCGGCAGGGTCCCGAGGCTCGAGAAAACCTGGGCAGTGTAATTCTTGTATTTTTCGATGTTGCGGTCAGTGTCGGCGCACCATCCGCCGTACTTGCCCGCAAGGATGCCGCCGTCGGTGACGTTGACCTGGGGGAAGTAGTACGATCCGCCCGTGACAGGCCATGAGATGCTCATTGTCACGGACTGAGGCAACTCCTCCGGTGCAGGCGTCGAGCAATTCTCGCCAATTAACCTCTCCACGTCAGCGTGTGCGGCGATGAAAAGATTCACCCCGCATAGCCAACCATTGGCGGCCAGATCGATAGCGAACGCCTCAGTCGAGTTCACGCCAGGGTCATATGTGCGCTTCACCATGAATTGCCCTGGTATCGGATTTCCGTTAGAATTCGGTATGCCTGCTAGGCTCGTATTGGCGTGCAAATGTATGCCCGTGATCAGCCAACCCTCCGCCGTCGCATTGTCGAACAGGACGTATTTCACAGAGAGGTGAGTATCGTTATGCCAAACCAAGACTTCGCCCAAGCATATGGTCTGCCCCGCAATCAATGGATAGTGAGTGGCATCGCCTTCGCCGTTTCCGTAGCCCGCTCTGACAGATATCAAAGCCACAGGATATGCAGCAAGTAGCATCGTCACTATCAGCAGTGCTGGAATTATTTTCCTCATAAATTCTCCTCCAAAAATATTTCCCTAACAGATTAATCGAACCTATCGATATAAGTGTTATTCAATTCGAATTTTCAAATTAGTATATTGTTTTTTTGTATAACGAAAATACATTTTTTGTTATATTTGTAATTCTATAAAACATGTGAACAGCTAAACAGTAGGACATCTGCCTCAACGAGCCCGGCGCCTTACCCTGCCCGCGGCAAAAGTCGTCAAAGGCTGCAAAAGGTCTAAGCAAAGTGGGATTTTGGATAGCCACACGCGGGCTGGAAAAAAGAACGACTTCGCGGCGCGTTGCTGTAGATGGCGCCTCGATACGAAACATCAGGCAGCCAAAGCCAGATCTCCTGAACCTCAGGCGGGAGCGAGGCAGAGGCTCCCAATGCCTTCGATCATCTCCGCAGGATCTTAAGCAACAGGAGGGCGCAGGAGAAACCCGCAACGAAGGACGGCAACCCGATCTCGGGCCGCTCAATCGTCCCGCTCACAAAAAGCAGCAAAATCAGGAAGAAGGCTGAGATCATCACAAGCCTAAGAGTGTCCATGTGGATCGACCGATCAGAGAGAGGCGATAACGACTGATAAAACTATGCTCTAAAGAAAGAGTGCTTGGCGCATCCGAAGCTCATGACTCGAAGAAGTTGCCTGCACACGGCATCCTGTGATTCGACTCTGTCTCGGACAGGGACATGAGGTATATGTCGACATAAGTCCCAGTCTCACGTATGAACTTGAACCTCACTTTACCATACCCCACATTCGCTTGCCAGCCAGGTTCCTGGACTGGCCCCCGCTAAATACTTCCAATAGATTGGATAAAAACTTTTTCTATTTTTTGAATTACTGTTTAATTGTAAAATAAAAAAACAATTAATAATTGCTGACACGATGCCTGTCGAAGTACTTCTGGTGGTACTCCTCGGCCCTGTAGAATTTGGCTGCGGGGGCAATCTCGGTGACTATGGGCTTTGCGAACCTGCCAGAGCTCTCGAGCCGGGATTTCATTTTCAATGCAGCCTCCCTCTGCTCGGGGGAGTGGTAAAAGATCACTGACCGGTACTGGCTCCCGACATCGGGCCCCTGCCGGTTTGGCGTCGTCGGGTCGTGGTTCTCCCAGAATACCTCCAAGAGCTGCTCGTAGGTGACCCTGTCCGGGTCGTAGAAGACACGGACGACCTCCGCGTGCCCTGTCTTGCCGGTGCAGACGTCCCTGTATGTCGGGTTCTCGTAGTCGCCACCCGCATACCCCACTTCTGTGGAAAGGACCCCCTCGACCCTGCTGAACACGCGTTCGGCTCCCCAGAAGCACCCCATTCCAAAGGTTGCGACCTCGACAGCCATCTGGTTCCACAGAGATTATTAATATGAAGCCGCAATAATAAACTTTAGAAAATTTGTGGGTGATCCAACTGGCAGACGAAATGCTTGAAGAGCTAAAGCAAATAAGAAAACTTCTCGAACCGAAGCCCGCGCCTCCTCCGCCGCCTCCGCCTAAGGGACTCATCAATGAGTTCAAGGAATTCTTAAAGAGCTACAAGGTCATGGGGCTCGCGGTGGCGTTCATCCTCGGTTTGTACTTGGGAGCTTTGACACAGTCGCTGGTCAAGGACATACTGATGCCGCTGATAGGCTTGGCACTGCCCGGAGTGGCAGATCTGGCGACGCTCGAGGTGGCCGTAGGCAGCCAGATATTCCGCGTGGGGAGCTTCCTTGTCGCTGTGATCACATTCATCATCGTTGCCTTCGTGATCTTCGTGCTGGTCAAGATAACAAAGAGGATGGGTATCGAGTAAACCAACCTTTTTTATTTTTATTTCAAGCATGAACCGCCCACGTCTGAATGGCGCAGGATTCTCGCTTAAGTAAATCACGGATCAGCCTCGAGCCCCGCAAGTTGATTCGTGACCGGTTCAGTTTAGGGTTAAATACACCGAGTGGCCTTTTTAGGAGTGATCGATCTATGGCGCCAGTTGGTAAATTGAGGGCTGCCTCGGCAGCCTTGAAAGAAGTTGCGGACGGAGATGTGCTCGGAATCGGGACGGGCTCCACCGTTGCTATCTTCATAGGGCTCTTGGGCAAGAAGGTCAAAGAGGAGGGGTGGGATGTACTGTGCGTCCCGACATCCTACCAGTCGGCGTACCTGGCTGTCGAGAACGGGCTGCGCCTGACCACTCTCGACGAGCACCCGACCCTGGACCTTGCTGTGGACGGGGCAGACGAGATCGACCCGGATCTGAATCTGATAAAGGGAGGGGGGGCGGCGCTGACGAAGGAGAAGGTAGTCGACTCTTCGGCGAAGAGGTTCGTGGTGATCGCGGACAGCACGAAGCTAGTCGAAAGGTTGGGGAAATTCCCGCTCCCCATAGAGGTCCTGCCTTTCGCGAGGGCGAGGGTGCTGCGCGCCCTGGCAGGGATGGGGTGTGAACCGAGGCTCCGGGACGGCGGCGACAGGAAGGACGGACCGCTGGTTACCGACAACGGGAACTTCATCGTCGATGCTGCGTTCGGCGAAATCCTTGACCCCCATGGACTCGAGCTTGAGATCAAGATGGTTACTGGCGTGGTGGAGGTGGGCCTTTTCGTAGGGCTTGCCCACTGCGCGTACCTGGGGGACGCCTCAGGGGTCAGGGTCCTCAATCGAGAGCGAAAATGACTCGACGTAGTGCCGGGGACGGGACTCGAACCCGCGATTTCCGGATCTCCCATCGAGCGCCTTGTCCAGGTCTGAGATTATGAGTCCGGCGCTCTAGCCAGCCTGAGCCACCCCGGCATTGGAGTTTTTTACAGCAATCGGCTATTTTAATCCTTCTGACGCTGCTGAGGGGCAGGCGTCCCCCCACAGATCCGCGGATTCGGGCACAGGAATATTTTTAAATCATGTTCCAGAATAATCCGAGATGCCAGATTTTGCCCTAGTAGCTCAGCCCGGCAGAGCGACGGTTTTGTAAACCGTTGGTCGGGGGTTCAAACCCCCCCTAGGGCTCCAGCCGCATATCAACGCCGCCAAAAATTCTACTAAAAAAATGGGCATCGCCCCATGTTCAGGAGTGAGGTCCGCCGGGTGCCCAAGGCTGCTTCTTCTTCCAGATGGCGACTATCTTGTCGATCGCTATGTGCGTAAAGACGCCTTTTTCGGTCTCCAGCGTGAGAACCCCATCGGCGCACGCGACGATTTTACCAGAGAATTTGTCGTTCCATCCGCAGTAGACATCGACTTCCATATTAAGCAGGTGCCCCACTATGAAAGCCTCCAATAAATTCACCCCACATATACTTTGAATTGCACACAGATATGCCTTTCAGGAATTTCTGAGGTTTGCAGTTTTTTTAAAAAAATGCCGAAATGGGGATGGCTCTAGGCGAGCTTCTCCCCGCAGTTACCGCAGAATTTTGTCCCAGCCGGGTTCTTCTCGCCGCACTTGGGGCAAACTGGCTGCTCTGGCTTCTTTATCGGGGCACCGCAGTTCGGGCAGAACTTGAAGTTCTCCGGGACTTCCGCCTTGCAGCTCGGGCATGTCTGCTTCGATGGCGGCAGGAGGCTGGTACCGCAGTTTCCGCAGAACTTCGTGTTCGCAGGGTTCTTCGAGCCGCAGGAGGGACATATGACCACCTGCTGCGGCATCTGGGCCCCCGCCTGCCCCATCTGCTGGGCGAGTATGAAGGGCATGCCCAGCCCGACGCCTGCCCCGAGGCCGGCCGCAGCCGCGCCACCTCCCTGGCTATCCTTCAGCTCTGAGGCTGTCTCCTTCATGTACTGCATCATCATTGCCTGCTGCCCCATTCCCGAGGCGAAGCGCCTGGCCTCCTCAGGGATCTTGACCCCCTCGAAGACGGCGTCGATTATCCTGAGGCCGACCCTGGCTGCCTCGTCGCTGATCTTCAGCGCGACCTTGTCCGTCGTGGCGTCGACATTCTTGACCAGCTCGAATATGTCGTGATGCCCGAATTCGTTGATTATCCTCTCATTCACGAAGCCCCTTATGTAGTTCTCAACGTCCCTTGAGGTCATAGCCCCCCGGTTCCCGAAGAACTCGACAACAAAGAGCTTCGGGTCCTCTACCTTGTAGAGCGCGTACCCGAAGTAGCCCAGCTCGGCCTGGTACTTTATGTCCCCGCTCGGGGCCGAGTAGGCGGTTCCCCCGAAGTTCGCCCGCATCTGGCTGTTGGAGACGAATATCACCTCGCAGTCGAAGATCTTGTCCATCACCCCGAGCTTGCTCAGGGCGTCAATGAGCAGCGGGATGTTGGCGCTGGTTATTGTGTGCCTCCCAGGACCGAATATATCGTATGCCTTCCCGTCCCTGAAGAACACAGCCCACTGGTTCTCCATAACAATTACCTGGCTTCCGAACTTGAGCGTAAGCTTGGGGAACCTGTAGGCTATCTCCTCCGGCCCCGCATGGTCCCAAGCAACCCTCTCGATTATTGGCACTCCTCATCACACTCCAATCGGTCTGAAAACTTTCTCCCTCTCGTTCCACTTCTCGTCCAGACTCACGATCTTTGATCGGAGGGATTTGGCTTTTGCAGAGACGGACTTCCAGTCCTCCGCCTCGTAAGCCCTGTAGGTCTCTTCGATTGCAGACTCGAGATCGCTTAGGCTCGCCCC
The DNA here is from genome assembly GCA_029907755.1 of Candidatus Methanosuratincola sp. Taxonomy (GTDB): domain Archaea; phylum Thermoproteota; class Methanomethylicia; order Methanomethylicales; family Methanomethylicaceae; genus Methanosuratincola. Next base: position 1,682 of record JARYLH010000024.1, on the reverse strand, counting down.
GAACTCCTTGTCGAAGTCCAGGCTCCTAGCTAGTCCCTCCTCGACTATCTTCCCCTTCCTGTCGAATAGGCCGGCGTAGCCGTAGTCCGCCCTGTGCACCTTCTCCATGAGGCGGTCCATTACCTGCATGACTTTCTTGAAGTCGTCGCCTTTTAGGCCTGCCTCGAGAGCGGCTAGATTGATCTCGGACCACCTCTGCCGCATCTCCTTGAAGCTCCGGTAATAGTTGTCCCTGAGGGCCTTGTCCACCTCGCGTAAGTCTTCCTTCGTCCCGTAACCAAGGGTCAGGAAGTTTTGGATCCTGCTCAAGATCCCTTGCCTCTCCATTATCTTCCCCAAAGTGTCTGAACTCATCATGAAACCCCATTGCCTATACAGTACTACACTCGACAGTTCCATTTAAAGGCGACTTTGGTTGCGGTCATAGGCTTATCTTGAATGCCGGCCTGCCCCCACCCAGGGGCCTGCCCTCGCAGCCGTCGATGGCGATGACGTAGTTCTCGCCCTTCAATGTGTAGTAGACGAACCAGACCGGCGCGTGGATCAGCTCCCCCTCGCTCAGGTACATGGTCGTGCTGATGGTCTCGAGGACGCTCACCCTCCGACCCGCTATCTGCCGCTCCCTCGCCTCGATCTCCGCCTTTGCCTTTAGCCTCGCCTCCTCCTCGTTCATCTCAGGCTTGAGGAACTCGGCCTCCGCCGGAAGCTTGCCCTGGTCGAATGGTATCTTCTTCTCTGCCGGGATTTCGTAGAAGTTGACCTCGGCGATTAGGCTGGCTCTCGCGAGGACCGGCCACACGTAAGTGTTCGAGAATGTCTGCGCCACAGGCCTAGGGGCGCTCTGGTTGTAACCGACCCTCGCCCCGGGACCGCCCCTGCTCCGCATGTAGGCATCGGCACCCGCGATTATTATCCTCCCTAGCACCTCGGCTGCCTGGGCATCAGAGCCTCCGACCGGCGCCCCTATGCCCCCTCCGACCGTCCCCCTGAAGGACGTGGTCGTGTTCGCGCGGAATATCCAGAATGGGAGGTACCTCAGCACGATGTTTGTGATCACCGACTCCTTGGACACCCCGACCCGGAAGATGCCCTTGTCCATGTACCTCTTTGCAGCCTCCGCGACCTGCTGCCTGAAGAGGCGCGTCTCGATCATGCTGTGCTTCCCCAGCCTCTGGCGCGAGGCTATCGTCAGCGAGTAGCCGCAGTACCTGCAGGTTATGAAGATGTCCTCCTGGGTCACTTCGAACGGAGCGCCGCACCGGGGGCAGTTCGTGGGGATCTGCTCTTCGGCGGCTGCAGCTTTCCCAGCAGCGGCTGCCGCTGCTGGCGTTGTGGATCCGGCGGCGGGCGGGGCTGCTGCGCCATCCTGTGCCTTGGGCGCTGGCAAGGTCACCCGGATCTCATTAGTGGTTTCAAGATCGTGCCTTCCGGCGACTGCCACAGTCACCTTGACTGCCCAGCGCCTCCTGATCCAAGAGCCGTCTTGCCTCCCGCCCTGGTAGGTAGGACCCAAGTGTGAGGGCACAAACAGCCTGAACGGGTACCTTCCGACGTAGCCGTTGGACGCCTTGAATGGCCCAGACAACGGCGCAGGATTGCTGTGCATCCGCAAATCTATAGCCACAGGTCTCGCACCGAGCGCCAGTGAAGTCATGGGGCTGTAAATCCGAGTCTGATCGTCC
>JARYLH010000023.1 GCA_029907755.1 Candidatus Methanosuratincola sp. | reverse complement strand
TCTTTCAGCCTCAGACTGGCGTTGCCGCCAGAGCCTGTGATCAATCCACGTGCGTGGAGAGACCTCATGCACCAGACGAGCCTTCCGCCTGATCCCGCTCCATTGCCCTCCATTTTGATCCCTCTATGCAGGTTCGATTGAGGCATTTACCGTATCCTTTTTAGAATGCCTCTGTATTTGTTTGTTTGGCTTTGAATGCCTGTTTGAGATCTGAATATCCGGGGCTCAGTCTATGGAAGGTGTAGTAGTGGTAAGGGTCGGTGGAGAGATCGGGATCAAGAGCAAGCCCGTGAGAAGGGATTACGAGCAGAGGCTGCTCAAGTGCCTAAGGGAGAGATTAAGTGAGAAAAGGGTATCATACTCCGAAATCTGGAGGATTGCAGGAAGGATCTATATCAAGACTGAGGAGCCTGTTATCGCATCCAGGCTGGCCTCGAAGGTCTTTGGAGTTTCTTCTGCCTCGCCTGGACACATGGCTACCTCGAGGCTCGATGATATCGCCGAGGCTGCAGTAATGATAGCCAAGAAATTCGCCTCAGGGTCGTTCGCAGTCAGGTGCAGGCGGATCGGATCCCACCCCTACACGAGCCAGGAGGCTGCCGCTAGGGTCGGTGAGGCTATCCTGATGGTGCGCCCCGACCTCCGTGTTGACCTTGATTTCCCCAACAACGAGCTCTTCATAGAGATCAGGGACGGCTCTGCGGTACTCTACACGGGAGCAGTGAGAGGTCCAGACGGTTTCCCGCTTGGCACGCAGGATGCCGTTTTGGGCATCATTGATGAGACCTTTGAATCGGTTGCTGCCTCTTGGTGCCTGATGAAGCGAGGATCCCCCGTCATGGCAGCGGTGTTCGGTCTGGATGGGATCGTGAGCGAGCAGACCGAAAAGAATCTTGCCGTCCTCGCTGAATGGTCGACTGGGGCACCTCTCAGGGCAGTGGCATTCCCCTGTGAGGCGCCAACCCCCTTGATGCAATTCACGCTTGCATCCCACTACTGCCGGACTAAAGGGCTTGCAGCAGTCGCTTCAGGGATGCCTGTGCCAAGTTTGGGCTCCCTTTCGGAATTATGCCGGAAGATCGAACACTCTGCCGTGCTTTTCCCGCTGGCAGCCCTGGAAAATCAGGTTATTGAAGATTGGGCAGGGCTGATGGGAATAGACATAAAAAGCAAGTCTAGGTACCCCGAAAACATTGACTTCGTTGGCGAGCCAGAACCGTCTGCTGTTGACGCAATATTGAAAAAAGCATTCGAGGCTTCGGTCAGGGAAGACGGATCGATCTTGCCTCTCTGATTCCTGATTCCACCAGTTCGACGATCGGCAAGGCCCCCTCCTCGCCTTCAATCTCTGCTTTCTTGGCAAGAGTCCTTGCCTTTACAGCTGCCGCGGCACATCCTTCCGACCTCATCGCCGAGATGTCATAGCTCCCAATCCTCTTGGCTATAGCCTCCACCTCCGTTTTGTTAAGCCCGAGTAAGGGCCTGACCATGGGGATCGTGACCACGGAAGTATTGAGGATCAGGTTGTGCAGCGTCTGGCTCGCCTGCTCTCCGACGATCTCCCCTGTTACTATGGCGCTGCACCCATGAGCCCTTGCTACTGCCTCAGCCTTCCGGTACATCATCCTTTTGCAGAGCAGGCAGGAAAGGTTCCTCCTGCATCTGTCCACTATGAGGTCGAGGTCCTTGCCGTGCGGCACGACGAGCATCTCGCCTCGGACGCCTGTCGCTTCCGTAATCCGCCTCGCCAGTGCTGTTGCCTTCTCCAGCTCCCTTTCGCCAGAAAAGGGTCTGTTGTCGAAGTAGACGTATACTGGAGCCCAGCCCCTCATAACGCCCAAGTACGCGGCCACTGGAGAATCCATGCCGCCAGAGATGAGGTAGACTGCCTTCTCAGTCAAGCCATTCACTTCTGCCCGGAAGTTGGACGATCTCGAATATAAGCCTCCTCCTTGTCAAATATATGCGAATGATGTATGTCCGCCAAGACGCTCTGCCCTACTGCGTCATTTTTTGATGGATTTGATAAAGTCAGATCGAACTACAGGTCAATAATGGCAGCTGTAGACTATTCTTATGTCTCGGCAAAGGTCCTTGAGAGGGCCATCCTGCTCTCAAAGGCGAACTGTGCAAAGCTGCACATAGTCCACGTTGTGAGGACAAAGCTCCCACTCCAATCAAGACAGACTACTGCGATGGATCCTTCTTACAGGGATGTGCTCCTGAAGGACGCGGCAACGCTTTTCGAAGTGGCAGGGAAAAAAGCCTCTGAGGCTGGGATCGAGCACACGACCATGCGCCTCGAGGGCGACCCTGCCGAGGAGATAATCAAGTACGCCGGTGAGAACGACATCGAACTCATCGTGGTAGGCAGCAAGGAGAAGCCTTCTACCTACGCCCCGCTCGGAAGCGTCAGCAGCAAGGTCGCAACGGAGGCGCACTGCTCCGTTTTGATAGAGCGGTGAAGGTCGTTCGAAACTCTTTTTAACTACTTTTTTGCATGACTCAATCAGGTGTGGTTATAAAATGCCCGAGTTTTCGAAGAACTGGGAGCGAAAAGAGAAGGCTCCTGTCCAGAGCGGCCCCCTGAAGCCCGCTATCGAGAATGCGATCAGGCTCATCTCGGCTAAGACGCAGATGCTGGATATTGCCAGCAACAAGTTGGTGGAGAAGGACCGCCAGATCTTCCAGAAGGTCGTGGACTCGTATACAAAACACGATCGATCGAGGGCACTGATGTACGCCAACGAGCTGGCTGAAGTAAGGAAGCTGGCAAAGCGAGTCACGCAGATCAAGCTCGCCCTTGAGACGATCTCGCTAAGGCTCACAACGGTAAAGGACTACGGCGACTTTGTTAATACTGTAACCCCTGCCATATCAATCATAAAGGGAGTGCAGAGCAACGTATTCCAAATAGTCCCTGAGGCAGAGAAGGGATTCTCATACCTAAGCGAATCCCTCTCCTCGATAGTGACCGAGGCTGGAGCCTCCTCCAACCTGAACGTCTCATTCGAGGCGGCTAACGAGGACGCCAGCAGGATCCTCTCAGAGGCTGCGACGATCGCAGAGCAGAGGGTCAAGGAGAAGTTCCCAGACCTCCCCGCCGACGTTCCAAGAGAGGGCATTGAGATCTGAGATCTAAACACCCTAAAGACTTTTCTCATTTATTTTTTATCCGATTAATCCTTTCAAGATATAAATCTCACTCAATTGCCACTATCGTGTACCTGATCTGTTTGACTCCTTTGCTCTTTTCCAAAGCCTCGGTCAGCTCCTTGACTTTGCCTGCCTTTCCCCTCACAGCGATGATCTCAAGACAATTCCTTTCATCGATATGGATGTGGAGAACTGAGTTTATGACTTCCCTGAAGCTGTGCTGGAGTTCCGTGAGCTCGTCCTCCGCGAGCCTTATGCTGTGGTCGAAGACGACAACGATCGCTCCTGCGGACTCCCCCTTTATCTCGCTCCAATAATGCTCTGACAGGAAGAGCCGCATTGCTTGCTGTATTGCTTTAGAGCGGTTCAGTTTGAGCCTCTCTACAATCGAGTCGAACTCGCTGACCAAGTCAGGCTCGACGGATATGCTGAACCTCTCGACACCCTTCTTCTCTTCCATTGCACTTCCTCAGATTAAACTCTGCCAATGCAATTAAAACTCTTTCCCGCCATCCTCCTTGTGTTTTTGTCAACTGTGGCTAAATGTGCTGAAGATTCCGGATGCGATAGGTTTAAAGCAAGAGCTATCTCTAATTGAGAGCCTGGTGTCGGTTCATGGGAATGACACTGGCCGAAAAGATCATCTCAAGAAAGATAGGGCGTGCGCCGTCACCTGGGGAGATTGTAGTCCTCCCTATCGATGCCGCAATGGCGCAGGACGGGACCGCCCCGCTCATGATAAAGAGCTTCGAGGGAATGGGCGCAAAGAAGGTCTGGGATGGGAGCAAGGCAATCTTCGTGATTGACCACATCTCGCCCAGCTCGAACGAGGGCACATCCGCACTGCACAAGATGATGCGCGACTTCGCGAAGAAGTTCGGTGTTACGCTTTATGATGTAGGGGAGGGCATATGCCACCAGCTGTTGCCTGAGAAGGGGCACATTTACCCTGGGGGGATAGTGGTAGGGGCGGACTCCCACACTTGCACACACGGTGCTTTTGCAGCTTTCTCCACTGGTATAGGCTCAACAGATATGGCCGCAGTCTTCGCCTCGGGGAAGCTGTGGTTCAAGGTTCCAGAAACGCTGAGGATCAACATATCCGGAAATATGCCAAAAAACGTCATGTCGAAAGATGCAATCCTCTACGCGATAGGGGAGGTCGGAGCGGACGGCGCGACATACATGTCTGTAGAGTTCACTGGGGATGCCGTAAAGGCAATGTCTGTAGACAGCAGGATGGCTATGACCAATATGGCCGTTGAGATGGGCGGCAAAACCGGTCTGATCGCCTCTGACGGGGTCACAAGGCAGTACCTTGAGGGGCGGATTAAAGTCCCGTTCTTGGAGATCTCCGCAGATCCTGGCGCTCACTACGCCGACAACTTGGAGGTCGAGGCAGACAAGCTGGAGCCCATGCTCTCTTGCCCGCACCAGGTCGACAATGTTAAAGCGGTCTCCGAAATGGAGGGTCTCCAAGTCGATCAGGTCTTCATAGGCTCCTGCACCAACGGTCGCCTCGAGGATCTCGAAGTGGCTGCAAGGGTCATTAGGGGCAAGAAGGTGAGGGCGAGGACCATTGTAATGCCTGCCTCGCGTGAGACATACTTGGCGGCGCTGAAGAACGGCATTATCGAGGAGCTGGTGAAGAGCGGATGCGCGGTGGGGGTCCCTGGATGCGGACCATGCGTCGGAGGTCACCACGGCGTGCCGTCGCCTGGCGATGTGGTAGTCTCCACGACCAATAGGAACTTCAAGGGGAGGATGGGCTGTGCAGACTCGAGTATATACCTTGCTTCGCCTCTGACCGCTGCCTACTGCGCACTCAATGGGAAGATAACTGTTCCGGAGTGATTTGGGATGGAGACGCTTAAGGGAAAGGTTTGGAAGTTTGGGGACGACGTATCTACCGATTTGATAATCCCCGGCAAGTACAAGTTCAAGACGATCGACTTGGACGAGCTGGCCAAGCATGCGATGGAGGGTGCAGACCCGCAGTTTGCATCAAAGGTTTCAAAAGGCGACATAATCGTTGCCGGAGAGAACTTCGGGTGCGGATCAAGCAGGGAGCAAGCCCCTCTAGTCATAAAGCATGCCGGAGTCAGTGCAGTCGTTGCAAAGTCATTCGCCCGGATATTCTACAGGAACTCATTCAACATCGGTCTTCCACTCGTAGAGTGCCCAGATCTCTACGACAATGTGGATACTGGCGATGTTGTGGAGATCCGGCTCTCAGAAGGCAAGGTTATGTCCGGAAGCAAAACCTTTTATTTCAAGCCAATACCCGGTTTCCTGATGACAATCCTGCAAGACGGAGGGCTTGTCGAGCATTTCAAGAAGAGAGGTCGATTCGTGTGGGAAGAACCTACAAGATCTCAGTAATCACGGGCGACGGTATAGGTCCAGAGATTACCGAAGCAGCAATCTACGCGCTCAATGCGCTTGGGCTTAAGTTCGAGTTCATCAAAGTGGCTGCCGGACTAAACGCCTGGGAGAAGTACGGGAACCAGCTCCCGGAGGAGACGATTGAGATAATCAAGTCTTCGGACGCCTGCCTTAAAGGTCCGACCCAGACCCCGCCCGGTCCGGGCTCATTCAGGAGCGCCACCGTGACCCTAAGGCAAATATTGGATCTATACGCGAACGTTCGCCCTTTCAGGAACCATCCGAACGTGCCTTCGGTCCACAAGAATGTGGATCTTGTGATAGTGAGGGAGAATACTGAAGGTCTCTACTCCGGCATCGAGTACCCGATAGGGGACTCTGCCATCACAATAAGGAAGATAACCAGAAAGGGATCCGAGCGGATCGCCAGGTTTGCATTCGAGCTCGCGCGTAGGGAGAAGCGCAAGAGGGTGACTGCCGTCCACAAGGCCAACGTCCTCAAGGAAACCTGTGGACTCTTCAGGTCGGTTTGCGCAGAAGTGGCAAAGGGATACCCTGACATAACGTTCGATGAGATGCACGTGGATGCTGCCGCGATGCGAATAGCAATGCGCCCTCAGGACATAGACGTCATCGTGACTACAAACCTCTTCGGCGACGTCCTTTCCGACGAGGCCGCTGGCGTGGTCGGAGGGCTGGGGCTTGCGCCGAGCGCTAACATCGGGGACCGCTACGCCTTCTTCGAGGCTATTCACGGCACTGCCCCCAAGCACGCCGGAAAGTGGGATGCAAACCCAGCTGCTATAATGCTCTCCTCCTGCATGATGCTGAAGTACCTTGGGGAAGTCGATGCAGGGAACCGCCTTGAGAAGGCTATAGATGCCGTGCTCGAAGAGGGCAAGACGGTGACCAGGGATCTGGGCGGGAGCGCAGGGACAATGGACTTTGCGAAGGCTGTCGCAGAGAAGCTGTCCTAAGTTTTCCCTTTTTGCATTTTTCCAGTTTGATCCCTAAAAAATCGATCATTGAGCTGCACATTTCCTGATCGGACCCGATCCGGCAAAACAGGGCGCCTATGAAAAAATTTTGGTGCGTTGTTGTGGCGCATTAAGTTGCATGCGGCTCCTGAGCTTGGGGCGCATTCTCACCCATTTTGTCAAGTTCGAATGCTGCATGTATTGCTTCAACCGCTCTATTCAGGTCGATCTCTTGGATCACAAACGATATGTTGAGCTCCGAAGAACCTTGGGAAATCATCAGGATGTTGATGCCGGCGTTGGCGACCGCGCTGAAGAGCTTTGCTGCGACTCCTTTTGTCCCTCGCATGCCCTCCCCAACGATCGCGACGATCGCAACATCGGGTATCGAGTGTATGTCCCTTATGAGATCTCCGTTCCTGAACTCGATCTTTAGGGCCTTCAGTGCCCTTTCGAGCTCCTCGTTCTTGACGACCATGGAGATGTTTGCCTGAGAAGAGCTTTGTGATATCATTGCGACATTTATTCCGTTCGAGGAAAGCGTCGCGAAGACGCGAGCCACCACGCTCGGAACCCCAATCATCCCGGCCCCTCCCGTGGTTATTATGCTCATGCTCCTGATAGCGGTTATTGCCTTGACCGTGGGTTTCGGCACGCTCTTCTCCCTGATCAGTGTACCTGGGTTGGAAGGGTTGTATGCACTCCTGATCCTGATCGGGATCAGCCTCTCCTGGACCGGGGTAACCGTCAGCGGATGCAGCACCTTCGCCCCGAAGTAAGCCATCTCCATCACCTCAAGGTAGGAGAGCACTGGTATGGTTTTGGCAGTCTTGATTATCTTCGGGTCTGCGGTCATTATCCCGTCGACATCCTTCCAGATCCAGACCTCATCCACTTCAAGGGATGAAGCGAGGATGGTCGCGGTGTAGTCTGATCCGCCCCTGCCCAGGGTTGTCACTACCCCGTTCTGATCCTGGCCTATGAACCCGGTCACTACGGGCACGACGCCCGCCTTGAGAATCGGCATTAGCCTGTCTTTTACCATTACCTCTGTTATGTTGAGGAGAGGCTTCGCATTGCCGTAGTTGCTGTCTGTGATTATCCCTGCCTCGCCCCCCGTGAGGTCAATTGACTTGATGCCCATAGAAACCAGGGCTCCCCTCATCAGGGGGGCCGAGAGCCGCTCCCCGAAGGAGAGTATCAGATCCTTGGATCGTGGCGTGAGCTCCCTAAGGAGGAAGACACCCGTAAGGCACTGGTTCAGTGTTTCTATGAGTTTCCTTATCTTCTCGGAGGTCTCTTCAAGGGCAGTGCCTGTGCATAGCTTTCTTGCCGCTTCGAAGTGCCTCTTCTCTAGCTGTGAGAGCATCTTGCGGACCTTCTCCATGTCCCCAAGCTTGGCATTCTCGCCCATCTGTATTAGTTCGTCCGTAACTCCGCCCATGGCGGAGACCGTGACCACGATCTCGTCTTCCTTTTTAGCCCTGTCTGCCACAAGCGATGCGGAGTTGGCTATCTGTTCGGCATCCTCCATCAGCGCTCCGCCGAACTTCATGACTAGCCTCATTAAGACCACCAGGATATTATATCAGATGATCCCTTTTCCTTTTAGACATTCCGCTATAAGTATAGCGTTTCCAGCCGCGCCTCTGATCGTGTTGTGGCTGAGGAGCACATACTTGATCCCGTTGTCAAGCGCGCTCTCCTTCCGGATCCTGCCGACGACAGTGGCCATGCCTTTGGCGCGTTCAGGAGTCCCGGAGAGCCTGTCGAGCCTCGGCTGTGGCCTGTCCGGCTCATTCCTCACAATTATCGGGTGATCCGGTGCCGAAGGGAGCCTCAGCCTCTGTGGTTCTGATGAGAAATCTGACATGCATTTTGCAACTTCATCAGGCGAGGTCGCCTTCTCAGTTTCGAGGAAGACAGCCTCAGTGTGTCCGTCGAGCACGCATACCCTGTGGCAGCTCGCGCCGATCTTAATGCTGGCGTTCTCGAAGCACCCGTCCCTGAAGCTCCCCAAGATCTTAAGGAGTTCTGAGGCGACTTTTTCTTCCTCATTCTTTATGTAAGGTATCAGGTTGTCCAGTATCGCCATGGACGGGACCCCAAAGAACCCCGCTCCTGAGAGCGCCTGCATCGTAGAGACGAGCACCCTCCTGAGCCCGAACTCGGTCTGGATTGGCTTGAGCGTCATCGCCAGGCCGATCGTGGTGCAGTTCGGGCCGGTCACGATGAATCCGCTCCGCTTTTTCCTTTGTGCTTCGATTGCAGCGAGATGTTCGAAGTTCACTTCGGGGATCAGCAGTGGGACATCCGGGTCCATCCTGTGCGCACTAGTGTCAGCAACGACGAAGAGCCCCTCTTCAGCCATCTCAAGTTCAGTCCGCCTTGCGACCTCAGAAGGCAATGCGGAGAAGACGACTTCTGCCCCAGCTGCTTTTATCGCATGTGGGATCGCCTTGACGATCCTCATCTCTGCCATCTCCTCAGGCATCTCTTTGTCGAGCACCCACTTTGCGGCGTCCCTGTACTTTTTTCCAACCGAAGCCTCTGAAGCTGAGAGCGCCACCACCTCAAACCAGGGGTGGTCCCTCAACATATTCACATATCTCTGCCCGACCGATCCAGTCGAACCCAAAATGCCTATTTTGATCTTTGCCATGTCAGATACCCCAAATCAAGCGTGTTGCAGGCACCCCTTCGGATTCAAAGCCTACGCTCAGGACAGTATAAAAAGTGTTTGGCAGGCGGTCACCATCTATTAATCCCTCAGGAGTGCTGTCGAATTAACCTATAATCCGATCTTGCTAAATTTAAACTTTTTTGGCTGCTAATACTTTCGCTTTGCTGCCCCGAAGCTTTCTGTCTACTGTAGTGAACACCCCCGCTTTTTTATCAACAATCTGTGGAGACCAATGATTGAAAGGTTTAAATGCCCGGTTTCACGCCCCTCTTATAGGGGAAGATTATCCTTGTCAATAAAGCATGAACTTGAGGACGTAGACGGTGTGGGGCCTGCCACCATAGAAAAGCTCAAGGCAGCAGGCATCTCTACTGTGGAAGCTCTTGCGGTCGCGCCGACCCGGCTTCTAGTTGAAATTGCTGATCTCACCGAGGAGAAAGCCTCGACCATAACCAAGAATGCGAGGGCTCTCCTTAACATCCGCTTCACGACGGCTAAGGAAGTCCTTTCGAGGAGGGGAAACATCGGATACCTGACCACGGGCTCGAAAGCGATCGACGCCCTCCTTGGACGTGGATTGGAGACGCAGGCTATAACCGAGCTCATTGGCGAGTTCGGTTCTGGAAAGACCCAGCTCTGCCACCAACTCTGCGTTTCAGTGCAGCTGCCCCCGGATCGGGGAGGTCTTGAAGGCAGGGCGCTTTTTATCGACACTGAAGGGACCTTCAGGCCAGAAAGGGTCATGAGCATCGCTAAGGGTCTCGGTCTTGATCCTGATGCCGTCCTTAACAACATAATATATGCTAGGGCCTACAACTCTGACCACCAGATGCTTCTGGCAGATGAGGCAGTCACCATCGTCCCGGAGAACAATGTGCGCCTCTTGGTGGTCGACTCTGTGATAACGCACTTCCGATCGGAGTACCCTGGGAGGGAATCTCTTGCACCGAGGCAGCAGAAGCTCAACAGACACATACACCAGCTGCTGAGAATGGCTGATATCCATAACATAGCAGTGGTTTTGACGAACCAGATACAGTCGTCTCCAGACGTCTTCTTCGGGAATCCAAACAAGCCAGCAGGCGGGAACATACTGGCCCACGGTTCGACCTACCGGATCTGGCTCAGGAAGTCGAAGGAGAACCGGAGGATTGCCAGGATTATCGACTCCCCGCTACACCCTGAGAGCGAATGCGTCTTCGCTATAACCCAAAACGGCATAATCGACATCGAGGAGACCAAGTGAGGGCAGGGCTGACAAACTGCTGCAAATGAAGGGGAAAAAATAAAATAGGGTCAGCGACCGAGGATCTTCCTCGAGATCTCCTCGGCGACCTCGGTCGTGCTGGATCTGCCTCCGAGGTCTGGGGTAAGGATGCACCCCTCGGAGAGCACTTGCATCACTGCGTCCTCTATTTTCTTTGCGGCTGCCTCCTCTCCGAGCCACTCCAGCATCATCTTCGAGCAAAGGATCATTGAGATGGGATTGGCTGTGTTCTTCCCTGCGTGCTTCGGCGCTGATCCATGGATGGGTTCAAAAAGCCCAAAGCTATCCCCGATGTTAGCGCCGGCTGCCATCCCTAGCCCCCCTCCTATCTGTGCTGCCTCGTCAGAGAGTATGTCCCCGAACATGTTTGTGATGCATATCACGTCGAACTCATGCGGGCGCTTGATGAGGTGCATCGTGGCAGCATCAATGTACAGCTCTTCGAATGCGACTTCGGGGTACTTCTGGGAAACCTCCCTGCAGGTGTCCCTGAATAGCCCATCCGTGACCCTGAGCACATTTGCCTTGTGCACTGCGGTTACTTTCTTCCTCCTCCTCATTGCATACTTGAATGCAGTTTCGGCTATCCTCTGACAGCCCTTCTTAGTGATTACGCGCAGAGCTACTGTGTCATCGCCAATCCTGAACTCGTAGCCCTTGTAGAGATCTTCCGTGTTCTCCCTGACGACTAGTAGGTCGATATCCGGTCTAAGTGCCTGAACGCCCGGATATGACTTGATTGGTCTGAGGTTTGCATAAAGGTCAAACAGTATCCTCAGCTTCACGATGACGTCTGCCGCACTCTCCCCGACAGGGCCCTTGAGGCAGGCGTCCGAAGACCTTATTATATCGATAGAGTCCTGTGGGAGGGCTTCGCCACGTTTCTTAAGTGTTTCGTCCCCGCCTTCAGCCTCCACGAACTCCATCTCGGGTCCAGTGGACTCCATGACTGCCGAAAGGACCTTCAGTGTGGCTGCGGTCTGCTCCGGACCTATACCGTCGCCCGGCATGACTGCTATCTTGTATTTCTTCGTCATTTTTTAGCCTCCTTGCCGAATCTTCTTTTGAGGTTCTGTAGCAAACCCCCGTCTTTTAAGATTTCCAGGAGGAACGCAGGATATTTGTCCACGATGAGCCTGCTTCCGTCTTCCCTAGTTATGGAACCGCCCTCAAGGTCAATGCTCAGCCTCTCGCCTTCCTTGATTACGTCCCTAGCTTCCTTTGAGATAACAACAGGTAGGCCGATGTTTATTGCATTCCTGAAAAAGATCCTGGAAAAGGATTTTGCGACAACAGCGCCGACCCCTGCATACTTCAGTGCAAGCGGTGCATGCTCCCTGCTTGATCCGCACCCGAAGTTCTTGCCCGCGACTATTATGTCGCCTTCTGAGATCTTCGATGAAAAACCGCTCACCAGCCCTTCAAGGGCATGCTTGGCCAGCTCCTTGGGATCCGTCAGAACAAGGTACTTGCCGGGGAGAATTACATCCGTATCGATATCGTCGCCGAAGAGCCAAGCCCTTCCTTGGACTTCCATAATCCTGTTGCTATAAGTTGCCATTCTTTTCACCTCAGATACTTCCTTGGATCGGTTATCTTGCCCTCCACTGCCGTGGCTGCCGCTGTCTCTGGGGAGACGAGGTACACTTTCGAGGCTGTGCTGCCCATCCTCCCTATGAAGTTCCGGTTCGATGTGCTCACGCAGACCTCCCCGTCTGCGAGTATGCCCATGTGCCCCCCAAGGCACGGTCCGCAGTTGGGGTTGCACACTACGCCCCCCGCTTCGATGAATTCCCTGATGTAGCCTCTCCTCTCCGCCTCAAGGTAAATCCTCTGGGAAGCTGGTATCACAATCAGCCTGGTGCCGTCCTTAACTTTCCTCCCCCTGATCACCGATGCTGCCGCCTCCAGGTCTTCGATCCTCCCGTTAGTGCAGGATCCGATGAAAACCTGATCTGCCTCGACTTCGCCAACCTCTGAGATCGGCTTGACGTTGTCCACCGAATGAGGCATTGCTACTTGCGGCTCTAATTTGCTGAGATCCAGCTCGTAATGGGATGCATATTCTGCGTCAGGGTCGCTCCTAAAGGGCGCCTCTTGCGTTCCTGTGTACTCTAGCGTCTTTTTGTCAGGGTTGACTATCCCGGTCTTCCCTCCCATCTCGATTGCCATGTTGCATATCGTGAGCCTGCTGTCCACTGTCAGCGATTCAACTCCATCGCCTGTGAACTCCGCAGCGCGGTAGAGCGCACCATCCACCCCCATGTCACCGATGATCTTCAGTATGATGTCCTTTGCGGAGACGCCCTTGCTGAGCCTGTTCACGAGTTCGAATTTTATCGTCTCCGGCACCTTGAACCACATCTCTCCGGTCAGTATTACTGATGCCATCTCGGTCGATCCGATCCCCGTCGCAAAGGCGCCCAGCGCGCCGAGGGAGCACGTATGCGAGTCCGCCCCGACCACGAGCATGCCAGGCTTAACATAGCTCTCAGCGAGGATCTGGTGGCAGACTCCTTGCCTCCCGACCTCGTGGAAGTTCTTGAGCCCATGTTTTCTAGCGTAATGCCTGAGCTGCTTGTGGAGCTCGGCCGTGACAGTCGAGTTCGCAGGGACCTGGTGGTCAAGTATTATCACCACTTTCTCTGGGTCCCAGGGCTTGTCATAGCCCACCTCTTTCATCACGTTGAGCGTGAGGGGGCCGGTAAGGTCATGCATCATTGCAAGATCTATTTTGCCGACTATGTACTCGCCTGCCTCTACTTTTTGCCTGCCTGAGGCCTTGGCGAGGATCTTTTCGGATATTGTCATCCCCATTGTTGAGCCTCCGGACTTCCGGATCATAAGTATTGGTGGTCTTAAAAGATTTCCGGATAAAATCAAGGGATAAAAAAGGGCGTTTTGTTGTGAATGAATAAAAAATTTTGATGACGTCAGGGCTTCTGCTTGAGCAATCCCTTGCCGAACCTTAGTGCTTTGGCTCCGACGGCTAAAGTAACTAAGGCGGGGTACGCCAAGAAGCAGCCGCCGCCCATTGGGCATCCGGCGCATGCCCCGCCGCATGGCATTGCTATCAAATAGGAGGTGGGAACTGCGGATGCCGCTAGGACAAACGCCCACCATGCCTTTGCTCTTTCAGGTATCCGCAACCTTCCTCCCCCTGAGTAGTTTGTAAGCATTGCAGGCGTGCACGCACTCCTTGCAGTTCACGCAGAGGGTTCTCTCCACCGTGTGGTCCTCCTTTATTGCCCACATAGGGCAAAGATCTTGGCACTTGTTACAGCCAGTACAAGATCCTTTTTCGTACTCCACCCTGTAGAACCCCAGCTTGGCCCCGACTTTGTGAGCGATGCCCGAGAGCGCTCCGAGCGGGCAGAAGAAGAGACACCAGCCCCGCCCCCCGGACATGAATAGCCCGCCTGCTACCAGCCAGAAGAGCAGCGAAATTATCGCCCCTGACTGCCAGTACTCGACAGCCGAGAGATCGCCGAAGAGCGCAGAGGCGAAGTTCTGGAGCACGGACGAAGCGCAGTACCTGCAGCAGATGCTGCCCAGCTGGTCAGACGCAAGCTTGTAGCCGACCAGGGCAGCCACGATGATGAACCCGACTAGGAACCCGTACCTCATGCTCACAGTTAGCTTCGTGTCCCTTATCCGGAGCCTGAACCTGTTAGGTATCGGCACTGCCCTGCTGATAGCCTCGCTAACAGCCCCGACTGGGCACAGCCAGCCGCAGAAGGCCGCTCCGAGGAATATTGAAGATATGATCACACCGAATACGAACGCCGCCATGAACCATGATGACCCGAATATTGAATAGAACCTCCCGCCGAAGATCCAGTCTATGGGCATCCTGAAGCAGACGCTGTGGAGAGTCGGCTCAGCGGTGTTGCCCACAATTAGGTAAACCGCTCTCGTGAAGAGGGCAAATGGCGCAACGAAAAGGAAGAAGCCAACGACGAAGGAGAGGTACCTCCAGCGGTTTCTAATCAGCGTTTCCTTGGTTTTCAATGGCAACTACCTCCCGGAGTGGCGCTATTGTTTGCGACCCCGTTCACGAATTTTATCGGTATGAATGTCAGAACGGCTCCCGTGTCTGCATCGATTACCTCGAGTCCGCCATCGTAGATCACGGGCTCGTCCATGTAGTACGCTG
>JARYLH010000022.1 GCA_029907755.1 Candidatus Methanosuratincola sp. | reverse complement strand
CAATATTCGCTGAGCCAAATGTCGCCCCCAAGTTCTGCGATCCACCGCCAATTGGCGCCGTGGTCGTCAAGGGACCTGTTCTGGACGGAGCTGATGGCGTTCTGAAGGATGTGATCAAAGTGGACAGCGCCCCTCCTGTCGATGTGCCTTCATACCTGGAAGAGCTCGATGCGGATATGTTGGTATGCCTCCTTCCGACAGGCGCACAGAAGGCTGTTGAGTTCTATGCTGACGCGGCGCTAAAGGCAGGCTACGCTTTTGTCAACTGCACCCCTGCCAAAATTGCTTCGGATAACCGTTGGGTCGAGTCTTTCGAAGACAGGGGTCTGCCGCTGGCTGGTGACGACCTTATGAGCCAGATGGGTGGGACCGTCTTCCACATGGGGGTACTTGACTTTTTGGCAAAAAGGGGCATCGACGTGACAAAGACATACCAGCTCGACATTGGAGGGACTGTTGAGGCATACGGCGTGCTTGAAGACTTCAGGCGGGAAGAGAAGCGGAAAATAAAATCTGAGGCAATAAGGCAAGTCCTTCCGGCGGATTCAAAGGTCGCCACAGGGACATCCGACTATGTCGGTTTCATGAGGGACTGCAGAACCGGGTACTTCTATGTGGAGGGAAAGAACTGCTTGGGCAGCGATGTAATCATTGACATTTACTTAAGGACACACGATAGCGCGAACGGAGCCGGGATACTGCTCGACGTGATCAGGGGCGTCAAGATCGCGATCGAGAGGGGGGTCGGGGGCCAACTGACTAGCATTTCGTCATACGGGTTCAAGAACCCCCCGATCAGATCCTCCCTGAACGAGTCCATGGAGTGGTTCATGTCTTTCGTTAAAGGCGAGAGGAAGCGCTGAGCAAGGGAAAGCTTATCTATCTGGTCCCCATTTCCTTTTTTCAGCCCTCCCGTCTGGGAGGCACTAAACAATAAAGTTGGATTGAATGATGTCTGAAATAAAGAAGATAGAGGAATTAAACCCCGCTTCGAGAAGCGTCGATATACTTGTAAAGGTTCTTGAAATAGCCCCCCCGAGGGAAGTCTCCACTAAGGACGGTTCGCAACACCGTGTCTCCGAGGTCCTCGTGGGCGACCCTACAGGGTGCGTCCTGATGAGCCTCTGGGACAGCGATGTCGAGAAGGTGGAGGTAGGGAAGTCCATCTGGGTGAGGAACGGTTACATTTCGCTCTTCAGGGGAAATATGCGGCTCAACACCGGCAGGTATGGGGCGATCGAACCATCAGAGGAAGAGGTAACTGCAAACACTGAAAATAATATATCGAACAGGTCTTATGACCAGAAGATACCCAAGTTTAGACCACTCTTCCACGATGATTCGCGCAGAGGCAGGCGCAGGCACTGATCGGCCCAAACCCTCATCCCCAACCCTTTTATTCATGCAGAAAGAATCCAATCAACGATTGAGATGCCAATATCTTATTGCCCAGCTCATGATCTTGAGATCATGGTCCGCGAAGTCGTCAAAAAGGCAGGGATGAACTATATTGACCCGGATCGGGTTTTGTGCTTCCGGAGCCGGGGCTCTAGGTCAAAAAGAGTCATAGCGAGGTGCTACTCGCTCCCCAAGATCTGGCAGATGGGGCTAGGCACTCCCGCCCACTATATAATTGAGGTCATTTCCGAGCGCTTCGACAGATTAAGCTACGAAGAAAAGGTGAAAGTAATCATACACGAGCTGCTCCACATACCAAAGACCTTTGGCGGGGGTCTGCGCCCTCACAGAGGGTACGTAACAAATCGGGCGATCAACGAGATCTATGGGCGGTTGAGATCGCAACAATGACGCCCTAAAAAATAAAACAAATGCCTATGACAGAAAAAATTATATCTTAAAAATTCGCAACAATAATTGAGGAATACAAAAATGGCTGCAGCAAAGAAAAAAGAGTACAAGAAGAAGGAAGAGAAAGCGGTGAAGAAAAAGTAGCGCTCAAGGCAAAAAATCCGGAACGAATGGCCTTCCTTTCCAGTAGTTGTTTTTTCTTATCTCCTCGATTTTAATCGGAGTGCAGATCCTGCTCACGAGCCCGTTCAGGGAAAAGGGAACCCTTGCCAGCCGCGCTTCGCCGTCGGTTACCCATTGGTCAATTGGGAACCTCTTCTTTAGCAAGGATTCTCCAAGGTTCTTCCTTTCCCCGAATTCCATCTTGAGGCCTGCCTCGTCTAACACATAGATGTGGAATCCCCTGCCTGAAAAAACAACTGAGAGGTTAGTGAAGCCTTTCCTCAATAGCTCGTCATGGAGCCTCTCTGTCTCATCGATCGCCTTGTTGAAGCAGATGTAGCAGAACTTGAACATCGAACGCCCCTTTACCCTGTCTTCAAGAGAACCGCAGTTCGGGCAGTCGATGTTCTCAGGATCAATGTCGAACATAAGCTCCTGCCCCACAAGCTCCTCGCAACTGAGGCACCCCTCGCCCCTCCGGTCACACTCTGCGCACTGCTCTTGGTTCCTGTACAGGTTTCTGTCGTAATATAGGTCCTCAGGCAGATACTCTAGGACCATCTCTCTCAGCTCCTCGGAGGAGGCCGCAGTAAAGAACAGGAGTTTGCCGACCTTGTCAGCGTACTTTTTCCTGAAATAGCCTGATTCGTTTCCAGGGTCGAGTTGGAATATCGGCAATTTCGCCCTGCGAGTCTTCTCCTTGAACCACGATTCAACCCTCCCGAAGTCGAGCTTGCTGTAGTATTCTTCCCTCTCCCTTACCTTTGCGGGCCTGTGGTTCACAGGATAGCAGTGCCTGAGCTTGGCCAAAAACCATCACTTCACGATGGCGCCTGCGAGCAGCGGGAGGGTGATCGTGACATCCCCGAAGACTGCGAGGTGCCTGGCCTTGGGCTTGACCTTGCCCCAGGAGATGGCCTCCTTGGGCAATGCGCCTGATAGGCTCCCGTCGTACTCCTGGGCTGTAGTTAGGTAAATGCAGTAGTCGAGCCCATCCTTGAACTGGTTCCACCATATCACATGATGCTTGCTTATGCCCCCGCCTATTATCAGCGCACCAGTCTTCTTCGAGTCGAAGACCGTGTTCAATATCCGACTCATGTCGCTGAATAGGTCAAGGTTGAACTTGTTGGTCTGCGCATAGAAGAAGAGGTTTGTGCCGAAGGATCCGTCGATTACCCCCGGAACATAAACCGGGATCCCCTTCTCGTATGCTGCCCTCAGGAAAGAATGTCTATCATCAATCCTCTTTCCAAACTCGCTCGCCAGCTCGCTAGGCGATATCGAGGTTCTGCCCTTAAGGATCTCTGGAAGCTCCCTCCTCATCACCCTCTCAATCAGCGGACCGTAGTCCTCGAGAGGGATGAGCACGTTTCCGAGCCGGTGTATTTCCAGTTCGTTAAGCATTACGTCGTCCAGCTCAAACTCGCCCGAGGAGTATCTTGCGCCGAAGCTCCTTGCGATGTCGTGATCCAGCGCACCGCAGGTGGTAATTATGACATCAACCCAGCCTCCCTTGACCAAATCGGCTATCACTCCTCTGAGACCAGTCGAGATTATGTTTCCTGTGAATGAGAGGAAATTTACACACCCCTTGGATTTCATCTCTTCCATGATCTTCGTTGCCTCGCTGAGCCTGGGCGCCATGAATCCGCCCATCCTGCCGAACCCTTCCACGAGATCCCTCACAGTTTCGCACTCCGCGAGCGAAAGGTCCTCCACCCTTCTCGAAAGCAACCCCTCTCTGGCCCTGATTCTCTCCTCTTTGCTCATTCCGCCCATTGATCCCACCCTAGATTTCTACACTCTCCCCTTCCTTCATTATTATGATCTTCGCGTCCGCCCTTTCCTTTACGAGTGCGGCGAAACGGTAAGGATCCTGCCTTATTGCCTCGAATGTGTTGTAGTGCATCGGTATCACTGCCTTGGGCCTGATAAGCCCTGTGGCAATCGCAGCCTCCTCGGGCCCCATCGTGAATCTGCCTCCTATCGGCAGCATAGCTACGTCTGGTCTGCAGATTTCCCCTATCAGCTTCATGTCCCCGAATAGTCCCGTATCACCTGCATGGTAGACCTTCCCTTCCCTCCCGGAAAAGACGAAGCCGCAGGGATTCCCTGTATGCAATGCTGGAACGCAGTCGATCTTCACCCCCTTCACTATGCAGGAACCGCCGACGTTCATTGCCTCGGTTCTTTGAACCCCTTCGCTCTCGGCAATCTCGACGGTATCATATACTGCCACAAAGCACGCGCCATCCCTTTTCGCTACCTCAACAGCGTCCCCGAAATGGTCAAAGTGGGAGTGCGTGACCGCGACTATTTCTGCTTTCGGAACATTCGTCAGCCTTAGTCTCGAAGAAGGGTTTTTGGTGATGAATGGATCGACAACAATACTTACGCCGTCCAAAGTTATCCCAAAGCCCGCGTGACCCAAATAGATGATCTTCATAAAATCACCTCAAGGGATAATGGCGGATTCATAGGCAATCTATTTTTATTTCGGCGCTCCACTATAAAAACAACGGTGCGCAAAATGGAAGTAGAGAACACGGGAGAAACCTTCACAATAAGGCTCTCCCCAAAGAGCTCGGCCGAGCTTGCATATCACGTCGAGGGCAACTTGATTTTCCTCGATTCCACATACACGCCAGAAGAGTTCCGCGGAAAGGGAGTCGGCGCCAAGCTGGTCGAGGCGGCCATACATTACGCGAAGGAGAATGGCCTCAGGGTGGTCCCCGTTTGCCCGTTCGCCATCGAATACTTTAAAAAACATCCTGAGCACAACGACATCCTGGCGCAGTGATTGAGATGAGCCTTCTAAAAGATAATTGGAAATACTTGGCCATCGCAACAGGGCTCCTCCTCATTGGGATGCTTTTAGGAGTAATTGCTGGATCCTCAGGAGAGATGAGCGGATCGAACTCGATAGTTGAGCAATTGGAACCCCTCTTTCAATTCTACAAGCCTTATCAGCCCTTCACAGTTGTATTCCTTTTCTTCAAGAATCTACTTACCGCAGGGATGGCTTTTCTCCTCTCTCCGCTGATCTTCGTGCCTGCGGCGATCCTCCTCCTCAACGGGTACCTCCTGGGAATGGTTGGTTCGATCGTGGCTAACGAGGTTTCCTTGTGGGCCGCGCTTGCCTCACTAGCGCCCCACGGGATCTTCGAGATGCCCGCGTTGGTGATAGCTGCAGCGGCTGGTTTCAGGTTCGGAATCGCCGTTCTTAAGAAGATTAAGTCCAAGATAGGGGGGACTGACTACTTGGTATCTTACGACTTTGAAAAATCTCTGAGGCTCTTCGTGCTCTCAGCCATCCTGCTATTCGTGGCCGCGATAATGGAGACGTATGTGACCCCAATGTTTATGGGAATCAGCCCGTTACCTCCACAATAGCCCCCGTCTCCGGAGTGCACCTTAGACCTGGCAATTGCTCGAGCCGGGTTTTGAACTCTTTGCCACGGAGGGCATTAATGAATGTCTGCACCCCCTTTTTATTGAGTCTCCTCTTATCGCACACGAAATCGAATTCCTCATCACAGATCTTTATGAAACCGAGGCCGAGTGCCTCCGCAGCCCCCCTCAAACCGATACCTATGTCTGCCCTCCCCTCATATACTTCTTTTGCGACCTCCTCATGTGTCCTTAGCTCATGTTCGTAGCCCTTTAGTTCGGAAGGATCGATCCCTTCCTGAAGGATAAGCCTCTTCAAAATGCTTCGAGTTCCGGACCCTGCATTCCTGTTCGCGATCCTGCACCTCTTCTGTACTATATCTCTTAGTGATGTGAGCCCTTTTGGATTCCCTCTCTTTACCATGAACCCCTGTTCCCTTACGTATCCCTTGATAAGGATCGCCGAACCAGCCTGCCAGAACCTTTTGATAAATGGAATGTTGTACTTCCCACTCTCCTCATCGTAGATGTGTAACCCTGCCAGATCTGCTTCGCCTATCATCACTGCAGTGATCCCTGCTGTGGATCCGATCTCGGCAACCTCGACTGACAACCCCTTCATCAGCCCTGGGATCAATTTGACCCCGATGCAGCTGCTACCTGCGATTACGAGATCAGATCTCCTGACTTCGAGGAAGATCCTCTCAGTCCTCGTCCCCAAATAGGTGCCTACCCTAGCCTCGAGGTCGAGGTACCTCTCAAGGAGCTCTCCCCCTTTCTCAGTGAGCGCGGTTCCTCCTCCGTCTTCCCCGCCCCTCCTCGCAACCACGATGGGCTCTCCCAACTTGGCAGACCGCTCCTCGACCAAGTTCCATGCATGTGCGTATGTTATCCCTGTTGCCTTCGCTGCTGCTATCAACGAACCGTAGTTCCTTATCCCCTCGAGGATCCTGGCTTCTTTCTCCCCGATGATGTACCTCCCGTTTTCTTCAAGCCAGACCTGAAACCTGGGTTCCATGGGATATCTTCTGCAGGTCGTGGATATAACAGTAAGCGTTATATTATATAGAATATATCGGTATTCGCTGTGGTGTAAGTTATGGACCATGCCAAGCTGGCTTTGCTGGCTTCCGCAACAATCGTTGCCGTCCTTTTGGGTGTCGCATTCTTGGGCCCGTCGGGCGAAAGGGTTATTGTCGCCACGACTACCAGCACTGCCGACTCAGGTTTAATGGATTACCTAAAGCCCTATTTTGAGGCTGAGTGTGGCACCTCTCTCTCTTGGATCTCCTTGGGGTCTGGGCAAGCTGTAGCAGTCGCGTCAAGGGGGGATGCCGATGTACTGCTGATACACGACAGGGAAAGGGAAGAGCAGTTTGTTTCCTCGGGAAACGGCACACTGAGGGTGACTGTCTTCTACAATGACTTCATTATCGTCGGTCCAATTGGAGACCCAGCAAATGCCTCCTCTCGTGATGCAAAAGTCAGCATGGGGAGTATAGCAAATGCGGGCAGATCGGGGGCAGCACTCTTCGTCTCCCGTGGCGACAATTCAGGGACACACGCGCTTGAGAAGCGCCTGTGGGCTGCCTTGGGGATCGGAGAGTTAGAAAACTTGGGGTGGTACAAGTCCGCAGGGTCTGGGATGTCTGCAACTCTGAGGCTTGCAAGCGAGCTCGGCGCTTACACCCTCGCTGACAGGGCAACTTTCTGCAGGCTCAAAGGCTCAATGGGCGAGGCGCTCAGGCTGGAAGTGGTCTGTGAGGGCGATCCGTCGCTCCTCAACCCCTACAGCGTAGTGCTGCTCAACTCCTCGCGGTACCCGAAGATAAGATACGAACAGGCTATAGACTTCCTTCTTTTCATCACAAGCCCTGAAGGGCAGGGGCTTGTTGGAAACTTCACGGTGTCTGGAGAACGGGTCTTCTTCCCGATCTATGGCAAAACAGAATCAATAGGTCTACCCCCCGAGGATGAAGCGGTGGCTATCATTGAAGCCCTAAGGACGCGCGGTCATGTGGTGTGACTCGATGGGCTGGATCGAGATCTTTTTGGATGGCATTTCGGAGGCATTTGGACTGATCCTGTCTTCTGATGCAGAGATCTTAGGCATCGCTGCCCTCTCCCTCAAGGTTTCTATGATTGCGACATTGTTGGGTGCTGCCTTTGGTGTACCTTTGGGATTTCTGATCGCCAGCCGGAGTTTCTATGGCAGGTCGTTGACAATTGCGGTGATAAATACCTTCATGGGCATACCGCCAGTTGTCGTCGGTCTGGCGGTTTACCTCCTCCTATCCTCCTCCGGGCCCCTCGGCTTCCTAAGTATACTGTACACCCCACAGGCAATGATCCTCGCCCAGACGCTGCTAACTTTCCCAGTCGTTTGCGGCCTCACCGTCTCCTCAATCCTGGCGCTAGATCAGCGTTTGAAGGAAACCTTGCAGTCGCTTTCGGCACCAAAACTCTGGGAAGCTTTTATACTCTTGAGGGAGAGCAGGATCGGGCTGATCACCGCTGTCATAGCCGCATTCGGTGCTGCGATCTCTGAAGTGGGCGCGATCATGATGGTCGGCGGGAACATTCTCGGGTATACAAGGGCGCTCACCACCGCAATAATGCTCTACACAAATACTGGCGAGTTCGCTCTTGCCATCGCCTTGGGTATCATCCTGCTGCTCCTTTCATTTGGCGTCAACTTGGCGCTCACAATCCTTCAGATGAGGTACAGGAAGAAGAGGTGAGGACTATGGCTTACGTGGCGCTCAGATCGGTACGAAAGCGTTACTCTGACAAGGAGATACTCAAAGGCGTTTCCATAGATATACAACGGGGCGAACTCATATCCATCGTGGGGCCTAGCGGTTCTGGCAAGACCACGCTCCTCAGACTCATTGACGGTCTCGATTTCCCAGACTCTGGGGAAATATTCATTGACGGGATTAAACTTACAATGGAAAATGCACCCAAGCTAAGGAAAAAAGTGGGGATGGTCTTTCAAAACCCTGTGCTATTTGATGCTTCCGTCTATGACAATGTTGCTTTCAGTCTCAAATTCCGTGGCCTACCCGACGATCTTATTAGGCAGAGAGTTGAGGCTGCACTCAATTTGGTCATGCTCAATGATCTGGCGAAAAGGAGCGCATTGACCCTCTCAGGAGGTGAGGCGCAGAGGGTCGCCCTCGCACGCGCGCTCGTCTATGACCCGGAGCTGATACTTCTCGATGAGCCCACCGCTAACCTCGACCCTGCAAATGTGCTGATCATTGAGGGGGCGCTCAGGGAGGCGAATCTTCAAGAGAAGACAGTAGTTCTGGTCACGCACAACATATTCCAGGCTAAGCGGCTTGCCAATAGAGTGGCACTCCTTCTTGAAGGCGAGATGGTCGAAGTGCAGGAGACTGAATCCTTCTTCAATAGGCCCCTCGATCCCAGGACTAGGCGTTTCATCGATGGGGATCTTGTTTACTGAGCCTCTCCTCTACCGCTCTGACCTTGTCCTCCATAGTCCTCTTTTTGTCTTTCCTGTCGTCTATCCTGATGCTTGTGAGCACCCTCTCAGCCCCGGCTTCAAGCACAGCTTCGTGAGCGGCTCTGATCACTTCGAATGCTTGGTCCAGGCTCCCTGCTTCAAAGACTGTGCACATCGGGGTCAACTGATAATTCACCCCTGACCTCTTCGCTGCCTCGCACGCCCTTGCGACGTATTCGCTGAGGCTTGTCCCTTGTGTCCCTACTGGGACGATGCTGAACTCCACGACCAAACTCCTTTCCGAAGGCATACCAAAGCACCTGAACGGAATGATTCCAATTTTATCTTTCCTTCGGCCTCGAAAAAGATATCGCCATAAAAGAGCCAGATCTGTTGAGGGTTCGGTCCCTTGTTAAAAATCGGAACTTGTGGATGGGGTCTGAGAGGAGGGAGAAGCGCCTGCTTCCGGCAGCTCGAGGCGATTGAGCTGCAGAGCACATTTTACAGGCCAATCCCCTCGAAGACTTTGGAGAAGTACCGGCAGGAGGCGCCGGAAGGGTTTGAGTTCGTGGTCAAGGCTTGGCAGGCAATCACACACCCGGTCTCGAGCCCGACTTGGAGGAATGCAGGCAAGGTTCCCGAATTGGGCGATCCTCGCGGTTTGGGCCACCTGCGACCGACACCGGAGAATTTCAGGGCATGGGACCTCATTCTGGAAGAATGTCGTCTGCTCGGTAGCCGTTTCCTGGTCATACAAACGCCCCCGAGCTTCAGATGTAACGAGAAGACCAAGTCAGACATGATCGCTTTCCTTTCAAAAATCGAAAGGTCTTCATTAACGCTGGGATGGGAACCCCGGGGGGAATGGAACCGGCACCCCAATGAGATTAGTAGAATTTGCGAGTGCCTGTCCCTTGTCCACGTCGTCGACCCCTTCAGGAGGCTTCCTGCCTTTGAATCAGAGGTTGTCTATTTCAGGCTACACGGTGTGGGGGGCGGCGAAACTAACTACAAATACAGATACACCGACGCAGATCTCTCGAAACTTGCATCGATTGTTTCTTCCTGCCCCGAATCAAAGAAGATCTACACCATGTTCAACAACATGAGCATGGGGGAGGATGCCCTGAGGTTCAGAAGCATAATGCAAACATTGAGAAGTCAGCGATCAATCGTTTAGGGGAGACGATACTGCTCGGGTTTATCATCGGATGCCCCTGTTAAAAAAGGAGGATCCGCTAAATTGAAACACTCAGTCGATGGGGATCGACTCGCCTTTCGGTCTCTTGCTCTCTTTCTTCTTGGTGAGGATCACCTCGAGGATCCCGTTCTTGTAATTCGACTTTGAATTGCTCGGATCGACCTCGACCGGCAACTCCAGATCTTTGTAGTAGCTCCGCTCCTTGCCGGAAACATCGATTGTAATGGTCTTTTCAGTGGCGTAGAGCTTAATGTCCTCTTTCTCAACACCGGGCAGCTCTGCAACCACCCTCACATCGTTCTCGCCCTCGATTATGTCCACAAGCGGCTCTCTCTCCTCCTTCAGGCTGAACGCAGGCTCCCATGGGGCTTTCCCTGATGGCTTCATGTTCCCAAACTCTGTGATCACTGGCTTCCTGTCCGGACCAAATGTGACCGAAAAGCCGTAGACGAATGGACCCATCTCCTTAATTACGCCGCCTTCCGGAAGCCGCCTCTCCCTTACGAGCTTCTCCGGGACCCTCCCCTCGAACTCCCTGAACATCCTCTCCATCTGCGCTTCCATCTCCCTTACCCACTCATCTAGGTCTCTGAACCTCGAAGGGAAGTCGCTGCTGAAGAACGGCAGGAACCTCTTCCTGTACCATTCATCCCACGACATTTCTGCAACTCACCCCAAATCAGATCTCCATCCGGGTAAATTTCAATATTTTGATCATGGGATTTTCACCCATCGCAAGAAGCTAAAAAAGGCTAAACGAAATATATGGTGTGGTGAAGTTATTTGGAAAGAGGCGAGCTTACCAAAAGAATCACCCGGGCCGCATTAGATGCAGGAGCCTCATTAGTGGGCGTTGCTGACCTGAAGCAGGTCGAGGGTCTACCTTCATGCGACGGGTTGAGGCTGGACGCTTTCAGATCTGCGATCTCTTACGCTGTGCCCCTCCCGGGGCGGGCTTTCGAGATGATTACCGAGTCCGACCCTGGCAGGTTTTATGCATGGGCCTACAAGACTGCGAACCAGTTGCTGGACATCATAGGCATGCGGGTTGCGTCGACCGTATCCTCCCTTGGAGGGGAATCGCTGGCAGTGCCTTCCAGCATGATAGTTGATCCGGTTAACGAGATGGGGCACGTCTCCCACAAAGCCTTCGCTCTCGCAGCGGGATTGGGGTGGATAGGCCGGAACAACCTCCTCGTGACGCCTGATTTCGGGCCTAGGGTGCGCTTCGGCACAGTGCTCACCGATCTTGAGCTTGACGGTGGAAGCCCCATGGACAACAGGTGTGGCGACTGCCGTTTGTGCATCCTCTCATGTCCATCGAAGGCTCTTTCCTACCGTGAATTCAAGACTAGGCCCGCAGCAAGGGAGGAAATCTTCGACCCGAAGAAGTGCTCCGCCAGGCTGAAAACGATGAAGGAGCTGCTGTCGAACAAGCCCGGGATTGGGGATTTCGCAGTGACTGTATGCGGCATGTGCATCAAAGTATGCCCGTACGGGAAGAAGGCTCGGTAACTTTTCTAATACTCTTTTTTGAGTAGATACTCTTAAATTCTAGAAAACTTTATCTCCCAGGCGTGGTCTTCATGAGCAGGTTTGAGTCTAGGGCTTACAAGGTTTCCGTCGTCTCAATCATGGTGGCTCTAGTTGCGGTATTTGAGCTGATAAACCGAGCGCTGCCCTTAAGGGTGCCTTGGGGCATGTCGATCGACTTTGTAGCACTTCCTGTTGTCCTTGCATTTTTTGTTTTAGGTACAAGGTATTCGATGCTCACTGCGATCGGCATGTTTCTGATACTCACAGTCTTCGGCTTTGCAAACTTCGTAGGCGCCACAATGAAGTTCTTCTCGACTATCGCAATGATCGCTGTATTGGGCATCTTTGCCAATAAATGGTCAAAAGGAGACGGCCCTAAGATCTTTCCATTACCGATCCTCCTGGTCGCCTCCGTCACTGCAATAGCATTCCGCTGCTTGGTCGCAGCTGCCCTAAATTACTATTGGGCGATCCCGCTCTTCATGTCGATGCCAATCGAGGACGTAATAAACACGATGTTCTTCGGGTCGATTTGGGGCTTCATAGGGTTTGTCTCCATAATGAACACTACACAGGGATTGATTGATCTGGGACTGGGGTGGTTCATAGCATTCTCGACCGGCTTCTCTAGGCGTGGGCGGGGGTGGGGCTCTACTTCAAAGGCCTCCTCCGACCAATAATGTTGATCTCGCTATAGACCCCAAAAGTGACGTCGACTACGCCGATGGCAGCGACGGTCTCGCCGTTCTCCTTAAGCGGGACTACCACGACTGGCAAGCCCTTGTATACCCCAGTTGCAGGCACCTTCCTTACCGTCTCTCCCTTATCCAAAACCTCTTCAAGGACGGGTCCGGTATACTCGCGGTCGATTACCTTGCCGTTCTCGATCCGGATCCCCTTTCTCTCCTTCGACCTGGCGGTCACGGGCATTCCGTTTGTCAGCTCATGCACCGCCAACCCTAGGATCTCTAGATCCTCCGGGGTTGAGTCCTTTGTAATCTTCAAGGTCCAATAGCCCCAATCAAAGTCTAGCCGTTGCTGTTGATATACTTTTTTTATCGCATCAAAATTACTTCCTCCCCCAATCCCCCCAAATAATTCATTTCTTGCCTGCCCTCTAAGGAGGGCTCTTGTTAACCAAAAGCAATTATACTGCCCAAAAATAGCATATTCACTACGGTGGCCTGCAGTGATTTCCGTAGTTCTCTTCGATCTTGATGGCACCCTCGTTGACTGCATAGTTCCGATGGAGCATATACTTGTCAGGGTCCTTGAAAACCTGGGGGTCAGAGCTCTCGGGACTAAGAAGAAGTACGTCATAGAGAACTTGAGGAAGATCCTCCTCCAAGGGAATTCTCCGTTTGACGGCCTCAGGCTGCTGTGGAGGGTCGGGCGCTATCTCGGGATGCCCCCCCACAAGAGGGTAGTCATGATGTTGTTCGCGTACCGTTCGCTCAAAGAGGTCTTCCTGAACTCTCCTCTTTTCCCGGAGGCAAAGCAGGTACTGGACGAGCTCAGGAAGAGGGGCATAGTGATGGGCATAGTCACTACTCGAAGCGCCAAGGAAGCCGAGTACGTCCTGAAGCGCCATTCAATCGATGAGTACTTTAAGATTGTCGTCTCAAGGGATCTTGTAAACAGGGGGAAGCCCCACCCCGACCCGATCATTTTTGCGCTTAGGAAGATGGGATTTAGCCCAGCTCAGGCAGTGATGGTGGGCGATATGCCCACCGATATTGAGGCTGGAAAGGCTGCGGGGGCAAAGACTATCGCTCTGGCCATCGGGATCTTCAATGATGCCCTCAGGGAGAGCGGCGCAGATGTGATAGCTGCATCTTTGCAGGACATCCCTTGCCTCATAGAGGCGCTTTAGTCTTTGGGCGTGATCTTCGTCTTATTTTGCATGTACGGCACCAAGACGTCCGGGATGTCTACCGACCCGTCCGAGTTCTGGTAATTTTCGAGGATCGCGACAAGCGTCCTTTCGGTCGCAACCAGCGTGCTGTTGAGCGTGTGTACGTATTTTGTAGGCTCATTGGGCCGGTCCCTGTACCTTATGTTGGCCCTGACTGCCTGATAAGAGGTGCAGTTGCTGCACGATACTTCCTCCCTGTACTTGCCTTGGCCTGGGAGCCATGCCTCCAGGTCATACTTCTTAGCAGCCACCGTCCCAAGGTCGCCGCTGCACACGTTTACAACCCTGTATGGTATGCCGAGGCTCTGGAAGAACTCCTCCGCGTTCTTTATAAGGAGCTCATGCTCTGATGCCGAGTCTTCGGGCCTGCTGAAGATGAACTGCTCGACCTTCTCGAACTGATGGACCCTGAAGATCCCCTTGGTGTCCCTTCCGTGCGCGCCCGCCTCCTTCCTGAAGCAGGGGCTCACGCCGCAGTAGCGCAGCGGCAGGGTCTTCCCATCTAGGATCTCGTCGGAATGGAGCCCCAAAAGGGCATGCTCAGAGGTTGCGATGAGGTAGAGATCTTCCCCCTCCACCTTATAGATCGTGTCCTCGAAGTCAGAAAGAGAGACCGCCCCCTCCAGCACTTTCCTCTTCATCATATAGGGCGGCTGGAACGGGGTGAATCCTTTGCCAACTAGGAAGTCCAGGCCATACCTTATCAACGCATAGTTGAGCCTGACAAGATCGTTTTTGAGGTAATAGAACCTGGCCCCTGCCACCTTGGCAGCCCTCTCGAGGTCGACCAGATCGAGCCCCATCGCGAGGTCGATGTGATCTTTAGGACTGAATGCCATCTCGCGCGGCTTGCCCCAGCTCCTGATCACCACATTCTCCGTATCGTCCTTGCCGTATGGGACAGAATCATCCATGGTGTTCGGAAGCCTCATCAGGATCTCGTCCATCCTCCTCCTGTGGGTCTCCATCTCTGTTTCCAGAGCCTTTATCCTCCTCGGGATCTCCTCTGCCTCCCTTATCTTGTCGGAGGCATCTAGCCCCTGCTTCTTCATCCGGGCTATCTCTTCGGTAACTCTGTTCCTCATGGCGCGGAGGTTACCGACCTCCGTGAAGAGCCTCCTCCACTCCCTGTCGGCAACAAGGAGCTCGTCATATAGCCTGAGCACCTCTTGGTCGTTCCTCCTGGCCAGGTTCGTCCTGACTGCGTCCGGATTTTCCCTGATCACTCTGATGTCCAACACGAGTATCTACCTCTTGTAAACCCTCTTGATCAGCTCAACCTCTTCCTCTGGGATAACCTTTGCTCCACCCATGAGTGATGCGACGAATGTGGTGATGGCCCCTTCCTCAAGAACCTCGATTGCCGTCATCGCCTCAAGCAGATCGCGCCCCACCGATACGACGCCATGGTTCTGAAGGATGAGTGCGCGTTTGCCAGCTATCCGGCTGCCTACAAGCTTTCCAAGCCTTTCAGTCCCGGGGCACGCGTACTCCACGACCTCAACCTCAGGCAAGAGCAGCGCAACCTCCGGAGTGATTGGGGCAATCCGCCTTCCTGCAATGGTGAGCCCTGTCGTATAAGGGCTATGTACGTGGATCACCGCGTTGACATCCTCCCTCTTTCTATAGATCTCTGTGTGCATGCGCCACTCACTCGAAGGCTTCCACCGACCATCGAGAACCTTGCCGTCTAGGTTCATCCTCACAAGATCCGCCTCTTCGAGTTCAGCCTTG
>JARYLH010000021.1 GCA_029907755.1 Candidatus Methanosuratincola sp. | reverse complement strand
CCGCGCAGGCTTGCTCCTGAAGTGCTGCCCCAGGCTCCGCTGTATCCTGATCCCGCCTTCCGCCGTGTAGTTGGCAGTGAGTATGCAGAAGCAGAGCTCACTGAAGATCTCGTCGGGTTCCATCCTGCGCCCCAGGGCCTCGAACTCGCTGATCCGCTCCAGTACCCTCGGGCGTATTTCTCCAATGACGCGGATGATCTCGTCAAGGAAGTCTATCCTGGCATATGTGACTTCGAACCCCGACCCGAGCCCCGGCAAGGGTTTGCACTGCCATGCAACATACTTCACGCCATGATACTCCTCCAAGATCGCCGCGAGGTCGTCGAAGTAATCAGGCGCGCAGCAGCTCTCTGCGATCGATCCGCCGAAGGAGACGACGAGGCGCCGCCCCCTCTCCTCCAGTACATCGGCGCGGACCTCCCCGTGGTGCAGCGTATTGAACCTCTCGATCGCTTCTGAAGTCCTTGCTAGCGCGGTCATCGGCTAGAATTTAAGGAATTCGGTAGTTAAACTTTTTCGGGCTCGGTTCAAAGCTTATTAAGAAGGAAGCTATTATAAGAATAGGTGATTAAAATTTCAGAAATTAGGAGTCTGCCTTTGATAGGCGACCAGGCGCCTGCGTTCACGGCGCAGAGCACGAAGGGACCGATAAACTTCCCGGCGGACTACAAGGGCAAGTGGGTAATACTTTTCAGCCACCCGGCGGACTACACGCCGGTTTGCACAACAGAGTTCGTTGCTTTCGCCAAGAGGTACGACAAGTTCAAGGAGCTGAACGCCGAGCTAGTCGGCCTCTCGATCGACCAGGTCTACTCGCACATAAAGTGGGAGGAGTGGATCGCCGAGAAGCTGAAGGTCGAGATCCCGTTCCCAATAATAGCCGACAACACAGGAAAGATAGCGACGCTCTACGGGATGCTGCACCCGGAGGCGAAGGGGACGCAGGCTGTCAGGGCGACCTTCATCATCGACCCGGACGGGATGATCAGGGGGATACTTTACTACCCGCTCTCCGTGGGTAGGAACATGGACGAGATCCTGAGGTTCCTGAAGGCGCTCCAGATCAGCGACAGGGAGAACGTGGCGCTGCCGGCGAACTGGCCGAACAACGAGATCATAGGCGACAAGGCGATAGTGCCCCCGCCGAACAACGTGAGGGACGCGAAGGAGCGGCTCCAAAAGTACGAAGGATTCGACTGGTGGTTCTGCTACAGGAAGCTCGAGGATGTGAAGAAATGACAGAGAGGATGCAGGTCTACAAATGCGAGGTCTGCGGGAACATAGTCATGGTTATGCACGCCGGGGTCGGGCAGCTCGTCTGCTGCGGGAAGCCCATGAAGCTCCAGGCAGAGAAGACCGCGGACATGGGCAAGGAGAAGCACGTCCCAGTGGTCGAGAAGACGGAGAAGGGGTACCGGGTGAAGGTCGGGTCGACTCCGCACCCCATGATGCCGGAGCACTACATCGAGTGGATAGAGGCATCAACTGGCGACACTGTGATGATAAGGTTCCTGACGCATGAGGACTCCCCCGAGGCCGAGTTCGAGACGACCAAGGAAGTCAAGAAGGCCAGGGAGTACTGCAACATACACAGCCTCTGGGCATACCAGAAGTAGCCACTAAACTATCTTTTTTTATCCCGCGCCTCACCTGCCATCGTAAAATTTTTATAATTTGTGCAGTTTACGCTGAAATTTTTTTAGAAATTTTTTGGAAAGTTTTATATATTAACAGAAAGATGTTGTTTGGATTGTTGTTTGATCGGTGGGAATATGAAGAACTTCAAAGATGCGGTCTGGAAGGAAAAAGTGACCCAAGTGGTCAACGAGATAAACGAGAACAACATAAAGTTTGCCAGGCTCCACTTCACTGACCTGAACGGGGTGCTGAAGAGCCTGGCGGTCAGCACCAAGAATATCGAGAGCATATTCGAGAACGGTCAGTCCTTCGACGGCTCCTCGATTACCGGCTACAGGTCGATCGAGGAGTCGGACATGGTCCTCTACCCGGACCCGACGACCTATGCGGTGATCCCCTGGAGGGCCAAGGAGAAGTCCTCTTGCAGGCTGATCTGCGACGTGTACACCCCGGACAACAAGAGGTTCGAGGGGGACCCCAGGTACATCCTCGAGAGGGCGATGGCGAAGTGCAAGGAGGCGGGGTTCAGGTTCTTCTGCGCCCCGGAGCTCGAGTTCTTCGTTGTTAAGGAGGACGAGAATTCCCAAGTACCGAAGCCGATAGACATGGCGGGGTACTTCGACTTCCACCCGGGGGATTTGACCGACGAGCTCAGGAGGGAGATCGCGGACACCGCGGAGATGTTCGGTATCAACATCGAGATCTCGCACCACGAGGTCGCCCTCGGGCAGAATGAGATAGACTTCAAGTACGACGAGGGGCTGGCGACGGCGGACAGGGCGATAACTATGAAGATGGTCACAAAGGTGGTGGCTGCCAAGAACGGCTACATAGCCACGTACATGCCGAAGCCGTTCTTCGGTGTGAACGGGTCCGGGATGCACGTCCACCAGAGCCTCTGGAACCTTGACCTGACCAGGAACATGTTCTACTCGGAGGACCCGAGCTCGAACTACCTATCCGAGATTGCCAGGTACAGCATAGGTGGGCAGCTTGCGCACGGAAGGGAGATGTGCTCGGGCCTTGCGTCGTGGCCGAACTCTTACAAGAGGCTCGTCCCCGGGTACGAGGCACCCGTCTACGTGGCTTGGGCTTTCAAGAACAGGTCCCCGCTCATCAGGGTCCCGAACTTCGGGGGGAGGAAGAACGCGGCGAGGTTCGAGATACGATGCCCGGACCCGGCAGGTAACCCGTACCTGCAGTTCGCGGTCCTGAGCATGGCGATGCTAGACGGCATAAAGAACAAGATAGACCCCGGTCCGCCCACCGAGCTGAACGTGTACAAGATGAGCTACGAGGAGAGGAAGGCGCGGAATATCGTCTCGCTCCCGGAGTCGCTGAAGGAGGCGCTCGACGAGACGGAGAGGAGCGAATTCATGAAGGAGGTCCTGGGGGAGACGGCTTTCGAGAACTACCTCTCCGTGAAGAGGAAGGAGTGGGACGCATACAGGATCCAAGTTACGAACTGGGAGGTCGAAAGGTACATCCGCAGGCTTTAGCCCTTCCAGGTAAGCATATTCCTTTTTTTATTTGTTCGTTTGCCTGCTCGCCTGCTTACTTGTTACTTCAATAACTGATTTCTAGGTATTTGAAACGATATATACAAATTCGCCCCTAGGTAGTTCAGGGATCGATATGAAGAGGAGGCTTTTGGACATCCTGGCGTGCCCTATGTGCAAGCATCATCCGCTGGACCTTCTCATCTTCCGGGAAGAGGGGGAAGAGATCGAAGAGGGTGCGCTCCTCTGTGGCAACTGCAGAAGGTGGTACCCGATAATCGAAACGATACCCCATATGCTGCCGGACGGGCTGCGCAAGGCAGAGGAGGACCTGGGCTTCATGGAGAAATGGAAGGGCAACTTCCCGAGAGAGACGGTTGAGAAGGGGAAGCCGTTCAATCTTGGTACCAAAAAGTGAAATTAAAACTTAATTTCGAGAAAGAGGAAAGGTTCTTTGCCCTTACTTCCTCTTGTCACACTTCTGGCACTGAAGCTCTCCGTTGGGCAGCATCGTGCCTTCCTCGCCGAACGGCGGGCGGTGGCAGATATAGTATACGTTACCGGACGGGGTCTTATAGACTTCGAACAGCGAACATTGCGGCATTAAATTACACCTCCAATTTAAAGCAAAGTGATTAAACATTTCAAGTATATAAGAATTTCTTACCCTTTGCGGGGAGTAATGCTCAAGTGTGTGCGTCGCATTAGCCATAAAAAAGGATGGGTGAGGCGGGTCGCTTGAGGGTTGCGGTTATCCAGATGGCGAGCGGGGAGGACAAGAGGGCGAATCTGGAGAAGGCGGTCCGGATGGTCAGGGAGGCTGCTGGGAGGCGGGCGGACCTCGCCGTGCTGCCGGAGCTCTTCAATTTTCTCCCCCGCAGGATGACTAGGGAAGAGTGCATTCCGAATGCAGAGGGCGAGGAGGGGGAGACGCTAGGGTTGATCAGGGAGCTTTCAAGGGAGTTGGGGATCGCAATAGTTGCGGGGAGCATAATCGAACTCGAACGAGACGGGGAGGCGCTTTACAACACGGCATACCTGGTGAGGTCGGGCGGGATCGCCGGCAAGTACAGGAAGAACCACCTCTTCAACTACGGCAAGATAAAGGAGGGGGAGGTCTTTAAAGCCGGGGACGCCCCTGCCGTTTTTGATCTTTGTGGGACGAAGGTCGGGATCACCATCTGCTACGACCTGAGGTTTCCCGAGCTCTTCAGGGCTGAGGCGCTGCTCGGCGCGGAGGTCTTGGTGAATGTGGCCGCTTTCCTGGAGGAGACGGGCAGGGCGCACTGGATGCCGCTACTGAGGGCGAGGGCGATCGAGAACCTGGCATACGTTATCGCCGCGAACCAAGCCGGGGCGGAGGGGAACAGGTTCCTGTACCACGGGCACAGCTGCATCATAGACCCGTGGGGGAGGATATTGAGGAGGGCAGGGACCGGAGAGGGGATCATCATGGGAACGGTGAGGCTGGAGAGGATCCAGGAGGTCCGGGAGAGTATGCCTGCCCTGAGGGGCTACAGGAGCTATTCGCCGCCGTAGGCGCTCTTTCTGAGGATCCGCTTACTTAGCCCTTGCCATCTCTTGTGTTTATCGCCAATGTTAGACAGGGAAGTGTGACGATTCAATGACAGAACACGTGCTTTGTCATAAAAATTAATATTTTTCATTTGGGATGTTAATGATTAAAGAGGCCATACCGCATTATACACGGGAAGATGATCGCATTTTGTTTAATCTTTTCCCTGTTGTTGGCATCAGCCCCGGAAGCTTGCGCAGCCGTTGACGACTGGGCGATGCTCAGCCACGATCCTACCGCGCTGGGTGCACCACATTCGAAGGACCGGAGGGGGCGAATTTCTTAGTCGGCTCCATTAGGGGATTCATTTTCTCATGGCGTAGGGTCTTCCTTTAGTCGTAAAATTTGATTCGTAAACCCTATTAGAACAACAAGTCTGGGAGGACGAAAATTTACTGTAAAAAGGAATTTACCTGAATTGCTTGGTCATTGATTATAGATTCACGAAACCTGTGAAAGGTTATAAAAACTGCCTACAAGGGTCTTTGTAATCTTTCTTTAAAGAAAAGCTTCTTTTATATAAAGAAAATGCATTTATAAATGTATTGTATATACGTTCAACAAAAAAACACTACACAAGAATATAGAAGGAGATGGTGTAAACGAGAAAATATACAATATTTGCGGCATATCTCTTGGTAGTAATTTTCTTGTCCGGTGCAGCCCCAGGCATCTTGGGAAAGAGTGTCGCATTGCCGGATGTCGACCACCAAGGAATCGCAGCCACGGGCCTCAAGGATCCCACGGCAGCGCAGGAGGAGTGGATGAGGGAGAACTTCCCTGTGATTGAGAGGATACGCCTGAACTCCCTGGCGCTCGAGCGCATCAACGCGGAGCGCGCGGCGCGCGGCCTGGGCAGGCTTTCTGGCTCTGAAGTGGGGGTTGCCCCCTTCGGATGGGAGGCCGCCTACGCGTCCGAGGCGGTCTCAGCCGATCCGGAGATGGTGCTGGCATTGGATCCCTACAGCGTTCTCCCGTCCAGCGTCGACAACAGCCTGTTGAGCGCCTTCCCGCCAATAAGGAGCCAGGGGAGCATAGGGTCGTGCGTAGCTTGGGCGACGACTTACTACCAGTTCACGTACGAGACTAATCTGGCTCGGGGGCGCACTGCCAGCAACGGCGACAACAGCATGATCTTCTCTCCGAAGTGGACCTATAACATGATCAACTACGGCGTCGACGGCGGCGCGTACTTCTCGGATGCGTACGCCCTCCTGTTGAAGCACGGCGCGGTCTCATGGTCGGAGTTCCCGTACGACAGCAACTACCTCGAGTGGTGCCTGAACGTGTCGGCGTGGCGAAACGCGATCAACTACCGGCCGCTATCCTGGGGGCAGATATACAATTCCAACACCACCCAGATGATAGCGGACCTGAAAACGCAGCTCGCCAACGGGCACGTCCTGGTCTTCGGCACCTACGTCTACTCCTGGGTCCAGTCATACGTCGTTGACGACTCGTCGACGCGGGATGACGATGCCTTCGTCGGGCAGAAGATAGCCACCTACATGAAGAACACCAGGCTCGGGGGGCACGCGATGACAATCGTTGGCTACAACGACAACATCTGGTGCGACCTCAATGGGAACAAGGTCGTGGACCCGGGGGAGAAGGGTGCTTTCAAGGTAGCCAACTCGTGGGGCACGAGCGACTGGAACGGCGGGTTCAGGTGGGTGGCGTACGACGCGCTGTACCCGTCCTCAGTCGTTAAGGCGAGCGGGACGTGGCCGACGACCGACAGGTCCACAACCGGGATCCTGATGAGCGGGGCGTACACGCTCACGGCGCGCACATCGTACGCGCCCACGATGGTCGCGGAGTTCACGCTCAGCCACCTCAAGAGAGGGCAGCTTGCAATCACGCTGGGGATAGGCGACACGGCGAATACGGCACCCTCCTGGAAATGGACGCCCGAGGCGATCTACTACTCAGGTGGCAACTATGCCTTCGACGGGACCACTTCGATATGCGATGCGACGTTTGTCTTCGACTTCACCGACCTTGTCAACTATGCGCCCGCGAGCAGCCGCTGGTTCCTGGAGGCGTACGACAAGACCTCGGGCGACCCGGCTACGGTAAAGGCGTACAGGCTGTACAAGGTCGATGCGACGGGCGACAGGCTGGTCGGTTCGTGCTCTAGCTTGCCGCTGAGCGTTGATGCCGGGCAGCTGTACGTCTGGATCGACAACACCTCCAAGATAGAGAACCTTGCGCCGACAGCGCGAGTGGTCGCAAACCCGACGAGCGGCTATGCGCCGCTGGCTGTGAGCTTCGACGGGAGCGGTTCGAGCGACCCGGACGGAAAGATCGTCTCCTATTCCTGGGACTTTGGCGACGGCTACACTGGGACAGGGGCAACGGTGACTCACACGTACACGGCGAAGGGGACCTACACAGCAAGGCTAACCGTGGCGGATGACAAGGGCGCAACAGCCACTGCAAGCGTGACGGTGATGGTCGACACCCAAACCACCCTCACATTGAACCCGCCGACAAACCTGAAGGCGGTCGGTGGTTCAGGTTACGCCAGGCTGACATGGACCGACAACTCGAACAATGAGGAGGGCTTTTACATCGAGCGCGCCGTATGGTACAAGAACAAGTACACCGAGTACGTGCGCATAGCAACGGTAGGTCCCAACACCACCTCCTTCGTGGACACTACTGCACCCTCAGGGTCTTGCAAATACAGGGTGCAGGCATTCAGCACGTCGTTGGGAATAGTCTCTGGGTACTCCAACGCCGTGTCGGTGCGCGTCAAGTGAGGGCCCCCTTCCCCTCCCCTTTTCTTTATTTTACCAATTTTTCTTCCCTTTTTTAGGTCCAAATTTTTCTAGAAACAGGCAATCTTGGGAAGAGTGCGGCTGCCCGCAGGGTCCAGTTCTATATCCATAAGAGATGGAATGAGGGCACTGCTTCCGGCTTGCAAATGGGACTGAACATTGATGGGACAAAATAAAAAAGAAAAGTGTTTACTTCTGGGCGGATCTGAAGAATGCACCACAGCTCGGGCACTTGAAGAGGCCGATCGTTATTGCCTTTTTGCCCTTAGGGGCGAGCTTCCAGGTCTTTGTTGGCTTTGCAACTTCGGTTCCACACTTGGGGCATTTTGCCAAATAATTCTCCTCCATCGACTCCTTGCTATCCCATGGTGCATTTATCATTAAAAACAGTTATGGTGATGGTGGACCCCCAATTGACCATCAATGGGGGCAGATATGTCTCTCATGGAGGCATGATGGGGATCAAGATGCAAAATAATTTTAATCAACTATTTAAATAATTATAAGCTGCAATCGTAGAAATTTAAAAAAAGATTTAAATTTAGACGGCTCGGTCCGCTTCCAAGAGCGTCGAGAACTTGTAGTGGTGATCTTCCTCTGCCTTCAGTATATCCTCGAATAGCTTCTTTGTCACGAAGTCCTTCTCAGCCTCGGCGACCTCGATTATCTTCTTGTAGAGCGTGATCGCGTTTTCCTCGTCCTTCTTGTCGATCTCGAGCATTTCCTTTATGTTCTTGCCGTACTTGATCTCGGAGGGCTTGGTCGTCGGGTTCCCGCCGAAGTAGTCTATGCGCTCAGCGATCTGCTCGTAGTGCTTCATCTCCTCAATCGCGATCTTCTCCAGGATCTCGGAGACCATCTCGCTGAACATCCCGCGGCACATTATGTGCTGCCAAATGTACTGGATCGACACCTGTAACTCTCTGGAAGCAGCCTCATTCAGCATATCTAAAAGTTTCTGGCTCGCCACAAAAATTCCTCCTTTAAATATGAACCCGCCCGTTTAATAAAAATTTAGGTCGTTTCCTGCCCAGCCTAGATCATTTGCAGAAGCAGGTTGATCGCAGCCCCAATCAGGATCGAGCCAAAGAAGAACGTAAGCAGCACTACCGAAGTGGCCTTCTTGCCTACTATCGCGACCAGCGGAGGGATCGCGGAGGCGCAGATGCCAGTCCCAGCCAAGGTAAAGGCGATCGCGTGCCCGACGGGAAGCGCGCTCGCGCCCAAGAGCGAAGCGCTCATCAGCGGTCGGAGAAGCGCGACCTCCTGCCCGTGGCACAGGTAAACGGGAAGCGCGATCATGGTCGCGACCACCAGTCCAACGTAGTCGGGCGACAGCACTGTGGAGATAAGGGATGAAGGGACGTACTTGGCAACGATGGTGCCCGCGAGTATCCCTATGAATATCGGGCGGAGCAGGGAGATCAGAAGGTCCCAGCTGGCAATCACGAAGCTCTTTTCTTGCGTCTGCTTCACCCTTCCAGAGTTGGAGCACCCGGAGCACGATAAAACCTTGCCGCCTTCGCCTTTGACCCCTGCGAACCGCTCGACCAGGAACCCAGCAACCGCTCCAAGGACCGCAATCGAGACTATCCTCAGGATGGCATACGATGCCCCAAGCTGGAAACTCAGGGGGATCACCACGGGGCTCAAAACTGGCGCCACCATGAGGAAGGCTATGACCGTCCGGATCCGGATTTGCTTCGTCTCGATCATTGCCTTGGCTATCGGGATCGCACCGCAGGAGCATACGGGCAGCAGAGATGCGAATGCCATCCCCCCTAACATGCTGTCGGGCATCTTGTACATGCCAGAGTTCATCCTTGTCATTATCAGGCCCCCTATGAAGCACGCGGCAATCAGGTAGGGGAAGAAGCTCAAGGTGTATCTGTACAGTATGTGAAAGAAGGAGAGGTCGGGGTCGAAGGTCGCCGAGACGAAGTTTGTGCATATGTAGTTGCAGAACGTGAAGATGTAGGCGCCGGAGACCAGCAGTGCGATCATGGTCCACCATTTTATCTGCCTAATCACCGGATCGCGGATCGGGAGGCTGGGCAGAGCCCTTTTCTGCTTTGAGAGGAGCTTTTTGGCGTAAGGGGAAATTACAACTGCGACGAAAAAGACGGATAGTGAAAAGCCGACATATGTGTGGAAGCTCCACGCGCCAGAGTCAGCTGGCTCGAGCATCACAGGACCGCTCTCCTCGAGGAGTAGGAGCCTCACAGCTAAGAGCAGCAGCGCGATCAGCGATACCGGGATTGCGAACGACCAAAGCTTCCTCAAGCGAACACCTCCAGGTCAAAGGAGTTGATCTTGCTCGACACCTGCTTGTCAGGGACTGTGAACGCGACCGAAGCAGATTCGCCCGGACCGAGCGCCGGGATGCTCGCGACTTGGACGTCGAAGACAAGATCGGCGCTGTAGAACGTCGCAACAACCTTGATGTCCTGCACCCCCATGCTACCGGTGTTTACAACTTCTGCGCTCAGGCGATAGTATCCCTCTTGGTCGACCGCCCCAGTACCCGCGGTCTCGAAGTCCCTGTATGGCACGGAGGAGGTCACGGAATAGTTCACCACCGAGGCATTGAACTTCCTCACGTTCTTCAGAATGTAATCGAAGTCGGGGAAGGTCTCCGGCATCACTATTTTGAACGGCGAGACCTCGCCAGGCATGAGGACCGGGAGTTCTGCATACTGAAGTATGATCGCGGGCTGCGGTTTGTCATTGTTTATGACGTTGCCCTTGGAGCAGAGCAGGCTCCCGTTTATGAGGATGTCGCTGACGGTAGTGTTTCCGTTGTTCTTCACCTCGCCGACTATCACCGGGAGCCCCTTCTCGTTTATGTATCCAGTCTTCGCGGTCACGGAAACGCCCTGTGCCTCAGTCGCCTGACCCACTACGAACCCCCATGTCCTCTCGGCGCTGTTACCGGCGGCATCCCTGACCGACAGAGTCACGGTGTGGTTCCCGTCAGAAAGGCGGGCATCATAGTAGAGTTTGCCAGAGGAATAGACAAAGCTTCTGATCCTGGTTGAGTCGATCTTAAGGGACATCGAGGACGCCTCCAGCCTGAAATTGTCGGAAATTGATGCCGAAATCCTGACCGTGGGTCCGGCGACGCGCTGGTTCTCAGGGGAGACGCCATAGATCCGCGGGGGGGTTACGTCCACCCAGAAGGTGATCGAGTACTCCAGAACTGTGGCGTTCCCGGATCTCACTTGGAGGGTGCTGCGCTGTAGCCCCTCGGGAAGCACGGCATTGTAGTAGAATCGCTTTGTTCCCCCCTCGACGGAGACCTGGAATGCAACGGGGGTCCCGTTGAGCAGGATGCTGACATCCGACGATTTAATCGATGTCTCGTTCAGGAGAAAGGAGATCACTACCTGATTGGAGTTTAGTATCGAGGAGTTCCCAGGGTACGAGGAGAGGACCGAGGAGTTCAAGCC
The DNA here is from genome assembly GCA_029907755.1 of Candidatus Methanosuratincola sp. GTDB lineage: Archaea > Thermoproteota > Methanomethylicia > Methanomethylicales > Methanomethylicaceae > Methanosuratincola. Next base: position 4,394 of record JARYLH010000021.1, on the reverse strand, counting down.
AAGATCGCCGTCCGAGGAATTCTCGTTCGGGCTTCCTCCTGACGGAGGGGGTGAGGCGAATGAGAGGTACGCTGCAATTATGGCTATTGCCGTTATTGCAATAATAGAGGCTGGCAGTCTCCATGATTTCATATCTTGACCTCCAAAGGCTTTAGAACAGTGTGTTGATATAAGAATTACGTTGTAATCCGAGGGTTGCTAAATCCCCACGAACTCCCTCAGGACGATCAGCGTAATCAGGGAGCCGATTGTTATCAGGACGTTGTCGTCAATAGGGTTGAATTCGAAGTGCTCGACTACCGATGCCACGATCGCCGCGATGAATCCTGCCAGGCCTGCATAGAAGTATCCGATCGGGATGCATACAGCAAGCATCGCCACGTTCCCGAGCCAGTGCTTCGTGCGCCTCTTGAAAAGGGCGTTCCTCACGACCCCGGTGATCGCATCCCCGAATGCCATGAACGACGCGGTGATCACGCCGTATATGGGATCGCCGAAGATCAGCCAGGAGAAGCCTATCGCGAAGCCCCATGCAATGGTGAAGTTGACCTCGTATGCGTTTTCCTTCATCTGGAACCAGTAGAGTATCTTGCCGCGCCTGTGCGGGATGTATATGACTATCGCGATGATCGCGACGAGGATCATCGGTATTGCTATGCCTGTGAAGAAGACCGGGAACAGCAGGGTCAGGACCCCAGCTCCGAAGATGTGGATTATCTTCCTGTTGTAGTAAACCGAGATGTTGTGCTCCACATTCCTTGACCTGAGCCTTGCGTAGACCCACTTGGTCGAGTAGACCACAAACATCAGGTAGGCGAACATTGCCAGAGCTATGCCAAGCTCCTGCAGGGGGGCGGTGTTGAGCAGAACCTCGAAGTGGAGGCCAATCGACATTTTTGATCAACCTGATTTTGCATTGTGGCTGTTGGTTTCTGATAGCTCTGAAGGGCTCCCACTAATAAGAGTTTTTGACCAGGACCTGGGCTCGTGATCTGGGCGCCCGTTAAGGAAACAGAACTCGTGGAGCGGCATTGTGCCCACGGGGAATCGATGCTTGGAACGGAGGCTGGCTATCAGCAGGCGCCTGGATCACCAAAAGGATAATATGTAAAAACACGGTCAAATCAAACAGCCCGGTGGTGTAGCGGCCAAGCATGGCGGGCTTTGGCCCCGCCGACAGGAGTTCGAATCTCCTCCGGGCTACCACTCATGCGTATCAGCTGGAAGCAAGTGAGTTCCATGAGGCGAAAGAAGGTAGTAGTCACCGGTGGCGCAGGGTTCATAGGATCGAATCTTTCAGCGGAGCTTTGCAAGGACAACGAGGTCACGATTGTGGACAACTTTTCTACGGGCAAGGAGGGCAACATCAAGGACCTGATTGACTCGGGCTGCGCGAGGCTGCTGAGGGGGAGCGTCACGGACCTGGAGGCGATGAAGGCGGCTTTCAAGGGGGCGGATTACGTCTTCCACGAGGCTGCGATACCCTCGGTTCCGAGATCGGTGGCCGATCCCATGAGGACAAATGATGCGGGCGTAACCGGCACCCTTGCGGTGCTCGTTGCGGCGCGGGACTGCGGAATCGAGAAGGTCGTATTCGCCTCGTCTTCGTCCGTCTACGGGGAGACTGAATCGCTGCCCAAGAAGGAGGACATGGTATGCATGCCGATGTCCCCCTATGCGGTGACCAAGCTCGCCGGAGAGCATTACTGCAGGGTATTCACCGAGCTCTACGGTCTCGGGACTGTGGCGCTCAGGTACTTCAACGTCTACGGACCGATGCAAGATCCGGGGTCTGAGTACGCGGCGGTCGTTCCCAAGTTCATAGACTGTGCCTTGAAAGGGGAGGCGTTCCCCATCCACGGCGATGGGCTCCAGAGCAGGGACTTCACTTTTGTCAGGGACGTGGTCAGGGCGAATCTGATGGCTGCAGAGTCGAAGTCCACTGGCGTCTACAACATCGGAGGGGGGAGGAGGACGACGGTCCTTGAGCTCGCTCAGGCAATATCTGAGGTTGTGGGCTTCGAGATGAGGGCGGTGCACCTCCCGCCCAGACCCGGGGACGTGAGGGACTCGTGGGCGGACATCTCGAAGGCGAAGAGGGACTTCGGCTTCGAGCCAGCGTTCACTCTCAGGGAAGGCATATCCGAGACCGTCGCGTGGTTCAGGCGTTGCCTCGGTACCCAAGGTTAGGGGTTGGTTGGATAGGGAGGCGACGGGACGTTTTGGAGACGGCTTGGAAACTACGGCAGCGTTCTTTGCGCGGAATTGAGGGCTGGTTGCAAGTCAGGCAAAGCGGTTGATTTATTTTTTATTTGCTTTCTGTTGTTTTGGCGCCATTGAGGCGGCAGTCACCCGAGGCAGAGCCACAGTCAGGGCGGCATTTAGAGCAAGGATCTGTTGACTAGAAAGGAACGGGATGGGCGGTGCTTATGAAGTAGAGACTCACTGCCTGTATTTTGGCCTTTTCGGAGCTGAAGGGGCAGGGGTTTGGGCGGCTGGGGCGGCGCGGTCTGAACGCCCTGGGATCTTCCTTTTCTCCTCCTGATCAGCAGGTACGCGAGGACTGCAAGCACAGCCAAGGATATGAGGATTGCAAACACAATGCTACCGACTGGGATGGCGTATGGAGCAGGCACGAATGAGACCGAGTACTCGATGCCGGAGTAAGGAGTCGCGTCCGATACCTGGATCCAGCATTCAATCGAGGAGGATCCGTTGTGGATCTGGAAACCAGGGGCACTCACCTCCGATGATCCCAACGGCAGCTCGACCACCGCAACGAGGTTACGCACGAGGAAGGGGCACCACTGCGGGGGGATAACGCCGCTAAGGACGGATTTGCCGCTTTGGATCTCCAGCACGCTAGCGGCGGGGAGCTCGTAGACCAGCGTGAAAGAGGTCTTCTCGGTCGGGAAGAGCCTGGTTCTGAAACTGATCGTCAGGTCGCTCCCGCTCAGAGTGTAGTTCATGTAGCCAATCGAGTCGTAGACGCGCACCAGCGTCGCGCCGTTGGGGAGACTGATCGTGACTTTGTTTATGGCGGATGTGTTCAGGTTAACCACCTGCAATGAATCCGTCACCGTTACTACGCTCTGCCCCACGCTGATCCTGTGTTCAAGGCTGCTTATCTCCACGAGCTCGAAGCTGCCGTTGTACCGTATCGTTTCGTTGTAAGCCGCAGAAGGCTCCAAGATGGCAGTTCCGACGAGGACCGGCTTGCTGTCCACCGCCACGAGGGTGAGGTTTTCAGGGCTCCCGACCAGCACCGAGTCCGAGGGAAGGAAGAGCGTAAGAGAAGCAGCCATCTCCTCTTCCACGGCTGGGTAAAGGTTAAGGAAAGTCGTGTAGGTTGAGTTTGATTTCATCGTGGTGTAGTGCATGATTGTCTTCAGCGTGAAGGATGAGGAACCGTTCGTCTCCACGAGGAGCGACATGTTCCCCCGTGAGGGGTCCCATGAAACATAGACGTTTAGATCAGAGTTGCCCGGCCCGTATGCCTTCGCTGAGTAGAGGGCCTGTGGATATGGCAGAAGGAAAGAGACGGTGTAGTTGTCGTGGGCAGATGCGAGGCTGAACTGGTCTTCGTAGATCTGGAAATACGGCTCCGCGATTATGGTCCGCTGGACGCTGGAAGAGGATGCCGATACAATGCTGCTCGGTGCAGCAGTGCAGAGTAGCGAGAGGAGGAGGAATATCGGAACAGCATACGACCTGATCAACCGGATGACCCCACAATGTAAGTTTAATTATCGTACATCCCCAAATATTAAGATAGGGGTCGTTGATTACGGAGGGGCACAGGTACATCCCTAACGCTTCTTCTGATTTGCCGGAGATGCTCCGCTTGGCAGGCGTGAGCGGCCTGGATGCGCTTTTCAGTGATTTGCCGCGCCTGCGCGGTTGCGGAGCAGCCGCCTCAGATCCTATGGATGAGTTCTCGGTGAAGGAATTCCTAGGGGAGATGCTATCGAAGAACACGCTCTACGGGAAGAGGTGTTTCATTGGAGGCGGACCTTGGTTCCACCACATCCCCAGCGCATTGAAGCACCTCATCTCCAGGGGGGAGTTCCTCACTTCGTACACGCCGTACCAGCCCGAGACCAGCCAAGGGATGCTCCAGGCGTTATTCGAGTATCAGAGCCTGATCTGCGAGCTTTACGGCATGGAGGTTGCGAACGCCTCACTATACGACCTTCCCACGGCAATCGCTGAGTCAATGCTGCTCTCCGCGAGGGTGACCGGGCGTAAGAAGTTTGTTGTCCCGTCCTCATTGCCCAGGGAAAGGATCTCTGTCCTGAGGAGCTATGGCGAATATCAGGGAGTCCGGATAGTGGAGGTCCAGTACGACAGCGGAGGGGGTTTGGACAGGGAGGCACTGATTAAGGAGGTGGATC
>JARYLH010000020.1 GCA_029907755.1 Candidatus Methanosuratincola sp. | reverse complement strand
TATACGTTTTATTTTTTTATTAGGAAAAATTAATATTACTTATTGAATATAGAATTTTTGAAATATTGAAAATAGAACTTTTAAATAACTGGATTGCTACCTTATGCTTGGGAAAATCAGAGGAAGTTTTGAAAATGGAAAAATCAAGCAGAAAAATACACCTGCCTTTAGTATTGATGGCAGTACTTGCAATCAGCGTGATCGGCGTGGCTTTTGTTAGCGCAAAGGTCAGCGTCGATTTTAAACAATATGCGAATGATCCAGCCAATACTGATGACAAGACTTGGATAAACAGCATCCTGCAGAAGGGTAACTCCATATATTATGAAAACATGCTAGTTCCGCAAAGGATTTTGTTTAAGGACATTGATGCAGTAACTGGAAATAACCACACAATGTACATTGAGCATCAGGCCATGAAAGGCTACATTCACGCCTATGACTTCTTGGGCTCTTGGGAACAGGCTACTCTGGTCGCAACCGACACAACAAAAGGGTTCGGGCTGGACCCATCGACAGGATGGGATCTTTGGGCCGACCAGGCCAAGGGTTTTGTGAAGTCTAGTGATGCTGCCCTCTATACCTCGCTCGTGAGTGGAGGAAACAGCTATAATGTCTATTGCCCAGACGACTTAGGGACAATTAGCATCGACCCAGACGGTCACAGCATTAATGATAAAATATCCGCTTGGGAAGCCGTCTACGGCAATCGCTACATCACGATCTATGGTGATTCTCCCATTACTAGTGCCGGGTTGACCTTCGTTGGATACACGACAAGCGGTGGGGACGCCTATGCCAAGTACCAACTTTGGTGGGTTTCCGCATCGAAAAATGTCGTGATACAGTTCGCCGGACACCTGGCAGTAAGCGGTGATGGCACCGGGTACACCTACGGACCGGGCAAAGGCTCTGCGAGCATCAGCGGCGGTCCTTACCACATCTACCTGAGCCAGCTCGACGGACAGTCTATTGGCTCCCAGGACAACCAGATTATGGGTGCGGACATCCTGCCGCCGCCAGGAACCCCGTGCATCTCCGTGACCAAGACCCCGAGCGCAAGCAAGGTCTTAACAGGAACGAACGTGGCTTTCACGATAAACGTGACCAACTGTGGTGACGTGCCCCTCACGATGAACGTGACCGATACCTACTTCGGCACCATCGCGACCAATGTGCCGATTGCGGTTGATCAGTCAATAATCTACACCAAGTATGCGGTCTTGACAGCGAATCACGCCAACACGGTGGATGTCACCGCAACAAGTCAAAGCGGAGCCACCGTCTCTGCCAACGCCACAGCGACCGTGGACGTGATCCACCCGGCCATCTCCGTGACCAAGGAGGTCAACGCCTCCAAGATAGTCACCGGATCAGACGTGGAGTACACGTTCAACGTCTCCAACACTGGTGACGTGTCGCTGACCGTGGAAGTGGTCGACGACAAGCTCGGCTCGATCTGGCGCGGAACTCTTGATGCTGGCGCGTACAGCGTTACTACTGTGACCACAACCCTTACCGAAGACCAGACCAACACCGTGACAGCCACAGGCACCCACCAGCTCGGATCCGTCTCTGCCAACGCCACAGCGACCGTGGACGTGATCCACCCTTGCATTTCATTAACTAAGACAGTCAATGCAACCCTCGTATCGCCTGGCTCAGCAGTGCTTTACACCTACAACGTGACCAACTGCGGCGACACGCCCTTGACCGTGGAACTTGTGGATGACAAATACGGTACAATATTTACCAATGTGGTTCTTGAACCGGGCGGGTACCGTGTAGACACTTTGGAGCAGATCATCTGGTACGACACAACGAACGTTGCCACCGCCACAGGAATTGATCAGCTTTACGATCAGGTTCAGGCCATTGCCAATGCCACAGTGCACGTACCGCCGCCGACAAGGACACTCGGCTTCTGGATGACCCACACCGCAGACACACTCAGTGTGTTCGCCCCAACATACTATATTGGATGCGGAACGTGCTACAAGACGATAGCAACGCCAGAGCAACTCTTCGGTCTATTCTACGCGAGCAACCCATACACCTCCACAGGGGAGAAGCGCAGCTCCCTTGACCAGGCCCGTATAATCCTCGCGAAGCAGCTCGTGACAGCGATACTTAACGTCGAGGCATTCGAAGGCTACGGCGACTACTCTGATATGATCGATGACATCATCTTTGCATACTCTGCCTACTGCGGAAAAGACCGCGACCAAATGCTCTTCTATGCGGACCGCTTGGACTGGTGGAACAACTTAGGGGACGACGTAATGGTGCCAGGCTTCCCAACGGCCCCTGCAACGCCTGATTGGTCCAAAGCTCTAGCAAGCACTGGTATAGCGTATTGGGACAATCCGTGCACGCCTTGACCTAAATCTCCTTTCTTTTTTTTATTTTTTAAAAGCACGAACCCCTTTTCTGTATTCTCTGAAAGAAGGCACTTCCATCCAGAAAGTGTTAGGGTTTACAACACCGCCTTAGTATGAGTCGCACTTCCCTGGGATTTTATTTACGCTCGTTCGATAGGGTGCATGTCGGCATGGTTATTAAGCCCTCTGGATCAAATTATGTTGATTGTGTTTCAACAACTGTCCATTTAGCCATGGTCGTGTTGTGAAATGAAAAACCCCCGCGCAGCCCTCATTCTGGTGGCTGTCGCCATCCTTGCAGCTTCAATCGCAGGGGCTGTCTTCCTGCTGGGGCAGCCGAACAATGATGGCAACGGCGGCGGTTCCGGGAACCAGACATTATCCGTAGTGGGATTCCCTGTGGATGCGGGGCTCCACAACGGAAAGGACGTGATGTGGATCCGGACCCCGGATCAGAAGGTTTCTATCAGGTTCACAGCTAGGATCTCTGGGACAGCTTCGTCTCTGGCATTCTACGCCTTTGCCTACGAGGGTCAGCCTACAGTCCGTGTAGGCATCCAGGGAGACAGCGAAGGGCTCCCCGACGGCGAGTGGATAAACGACAATTCAGTCTTGGTCCAGCTCAATCAGATTACGGGATTCAGAGCTGTTGATTTGGCGAGCGGTGTCCAGATCCAAAGTGGTGAAGAATACCACATAGTGGTCGAGGCTGCCGAAGATCCCCTGAACGGCTCAGCAGGGGTCTTCGTTTACTACGCTAATGGGTTCGGTCAGCCGTTCAACCCTATAAACCCAGACATAATTTGGAACGACACTGCGATGTCTGTGCTCGCCCACAGCGGTCAATCCTGGGTCGAGAAGAACAAGTGGCCGATCTTCGTGATAAAATACACTAATGGCGCTATGGAGGGACAGCCCTATTCCTTGGCCGCTCCTTGGGTTGTTTGGGGTGACACATACGTCGGCCAGACTTTCGTCCCAACAAAGGACTACAAGATAACCAAGATCGCATTTGATGTGAGCACCAAACAGGCTGCTCCACAGGACAAGCTATACTACCAGATAAGGGGTCCGAACAACCAAATACTTGCCAATGGAGTATTTGCTGAACCAGGGCAGCTCACCGCCTGGCAATGTTGGGTCGAAGTGGAGCTCCCCTCGCCCGTAGCCCTCAAGGCGGGGGAGACCTACCGCATAGTGCTGCTTTCCCCAGGTTCGAGCCTTGAAAACGCCTACCTCCTCTACGGTCACGAGTTCTGCTACAACTCGAGCATCGGCTACGGCGGTCACCGCCATGCGATCACCTCCAGCTTCGACGGAGGAGAGCGCTGGGCCGACAACTATGACGCTGATGCCATATTCCGTCTTACCGTAAGTAACTGATCTGCTTCCATTCTTGGCGTTTTTATGCCACTAGCCGAACGCGATCTAATGTTGTCCGAGAACAGAACCTGTAGCCTCTTCGCATCAAATCTATTTTCGTCCATCAGGTCAGCTCTATCCTTCCGACGACCCTTGGCTTGACCCCGTCAAGCCGCATCAGCACCCCTCGGGATCCCGGGATGAATGCCACTCCCTTGCTTAGAGATATTTTGAGTCGGGGATTGCGCCAGCTATTTCCGCCTTCGCCCACCCCTTCGATTTTCCCTGGAACGAACTGCATCCAATGCCCGATGTGGACTACCGTTCCTGCCTCGAGCGGCTCGGTCCAATACTTGTGTATCTCTGCCTTCGCCTCCAGCTCCTTCCTAGTCGAGACTGATGGGATATTGTTAAGCAGCGTTCCGCGGTCTAGATCTTCGGGCTCCACCCCTTTGAGCGCCAGCCCTACCCTGTCCCCTTCCGACGCTGACTCGAAGTCGTCGTCGTCGTGCTTCTGTATGGATCTGATCTGAGCCGACTTATCGCCTGGCAGGACCTTCAGCATGTCGTGCCTTCTGACCGTCCCCTGCATAACCGTCCCCAAAACAACCGTCCCCGTCCCCTTGACGTTGAACGCATGGTCGACCGCCACGCACCCTCCCTCCTTTTCTTCTTTATCTTTAGCGCCGCAAACCCCTTGTGAGGCGATGCTGACCATTTTCTCCCTCAGCCCGTTGACGTCGCCCTCGAAGAACTCATATCTCTCCAGCAGCGTCCCCTTGACCAGCTGCGTAACCTTCTCCTTCGCGGCGCCCGCAAGGACGATGTACCCCTTGTCCACCCCTGCGGAGTGGAGCATCAGGGCGGTCTCCCCGAATGCGGCGTCCATCTTCTCTACAACCAGTATCGCCATCTTCGCAATCGAGACTGCATAGAATAGGGGCGCGAGCCTCTCCGGGTATTTCGTCGGCTCGATGAAGGTGACCGTGTCCTCGCCCCTCTTCAGGTTGTAGAATGTGATGTCGCTAGCCGTCCCCTTCTTCCCCAGCCCGGCACCGAACCCTGGCTTCCCAAGAACCGCGACATTAAGATTGCCCATCCTTTCACCACGCCCTGCTGATCTCTTTCCTCTCAACGCCACCCGATATCCTGCCCACGATCCTTCCGTACGCGACCCCCATTATGTGGGCTCCAGCCAGCCTTGAGGTCCTCCTCAGCTCGGCTATCATCCCGGAGAAGTACTCCTCGTTTATAATGTCTACCCTCTCCTCCCTGGAGGCCTGGTCGGGGAGCCCTTCGGCTGCCCTCAGCCTTTCCAAGTATTCCTCAGGAATCCTGATGCCGGGTACATTCTTCGCGATCTGCTCAGCGATCCTCAAGGACTTGCACGGGAGGATCCCTATCAGTATCGGTATCCCGAACCCCCCTGCGGCTTCAAGGAACCCCTCCGCAGCCTCGATGTCGAAGACCGCCTGCGTCTGGACGAACTCTGCCCCGAGCCGCGCTTTCCTCTCGAGCTTCGCGATCTCGACCTCTAGCGGGTCGGCGTTAGGGTTCCCGGTCACGCCCACGTGGATCCGCACCTCCCCCTCTATCCTGTTCCCTGCGAGATCCGTGCCGTCGTCGACCATCCTCCTGACAAGCTCCACCATCTGGGCAGAGTCGAGGTCGTAGACTGGCATCGCAGAGGGGTTGTCGCCCAGCGAGGGGTGGTCCCCACTCATGACCAGCACGTTCCTTATCCCGAGGGCAGACGCTCCGAGGAGGTCCGAAGTGATCGCGAGCCGGTTCCTATCCCTCGCGGTCATCTGGCATATTGCCTCCACACCCGCCCTCTCCTGGATTGCAATCGACGCTGCCAGGCTGCCCATGTTTGCTCGAGCCCTCGGGTTGTCCGTCACGTTGCATGCAACCACATGCCTGCCGAGCGCCTTCGCGTACTCGACCAGTGTTTCGATCCTCGTCGTCTTCCCGGGGGATATCTCTCCGGTGTAGACGAACTTGCCCGCGCGAATCTCTGAGATCAGCCTGCTGAAAGCTTCCCGCATTCGTGCCACCCGCTCACCTGGTGACGATCTCCTGGGGCTTCCTCGACCTGTCAGCAGGGGGCCTGTACTTCTTGAAGTCCTCGATCCTCCCCTGTCTCTTGAGCGCGTTGTAAGCCAGCACCCATGCACAGTCCCTCTGGTACCCGCCGACCTCGCACTTGCCCTGGACCTGCCCGCCACAGGGTCCGTTCAGGAGCCCCTTGGCGCACCTCGAGTACGGGCAGATCCCGCCTGTCTCGAGGATTATGCAGTCGGTGCATGCCCTGCACCTCTCGTAGAAGCTGCCGATCCTCTCTATCTTGCCGATGAACAGCGTGTCCAGACCAGGGACGACTACCTTCCCGGTGAGGTCAGCCGTCGACTGCGCGCCTGCCCCGCAGCATAGGGTCACTATCGCATCCGCAGAATCGACCTCTGCCCTCCTCGGGGCCAGGTCCCTCCTGAGTACCCTCATGTCGCAGGGGCTCTCGACGACTGTATAGCCTGCGCACTTGCCGCCGATCCTCTCCGCGAGCTCCTTCACCTGGGCTTCGCCCCCGGTCTGGCACACCGTGGAGCATGTGCCGCACCCCACGATGAAGACCTTCCTGAAGGGCTTGAGGCTCTCATTGATCGTCTCGAAAGTTTTCTTCTTTGTGATTATCATCTTACCCTGCCACGCAGAGTCATTACTCCCCTCACAAATATCAATATATCGCGTCAGCGTGCCCCGCGGAGATGGATCAGGTTTTTATTTCTAGCCTGCGATTATTCGAGGGGATCGCCTATGATCAGGGAGCATGTATTCACAGAGATGGTTACCTACGAGTGCATAATGTGGAGAAAGTCCTACGCCTCGGGCACCTTCAAGGCGCTTGTCGACGAGACCGAGTGGGACGAGCTCCACCTGAATGGGAAGGGGAGGATCGTCCAGATCGTAGAAGCTGAGCGCCCGAGGCTGAACGACGACTACACCGACCTCCACGGGGGCATCGACTCGCTGACCAAGAGCACGACCCTCGAGGAGGTGAAGAGGCTCTTCGAGGGCAAGGAGGGGAGCTTTATGCACTACGAGAAGTCGATCCCCCCGACGCACCGCTTCACACTCAAAGAGCAGTTCCCCCTAGAGATCAAGCCCGTGGGTCTCCCGTTTTGAGGAAACTTGCGGTAGCGGTCGCCGCGGGCGGGTCCTCGATCCGTCTCGGGTCTCCCAAACCGTTAGTGGAGCTTGGGGGAGCGACGCTTCTTAATTACGCCCTAGACTACGCCTTCCGCATCGGGGACGAGGTATACCTGCTTGCCAGGGATCCTGGCAAATTCCAGCCCTCCATCTTCAGCGGCGGGCGCGCCCCCCAGTTGATCCAGGACGAGGATCTTGGGGGGTTCCCTGAACGGATTGCATGCTCATTGAGGAAGATCCGAGGGGACCTCGTTTTCCTGATGGGCTGCGACATGCCCTTCCTTGACTCGAACCTCCCGCAACTGCTGCTCTCGAGGATGGGAGACCACGGTGCGGCTGTCCCTTCATGGCGCAACGGGTACGTCGAGCCATTGGCAGCGATCTACTCGACGGAGCGACTTCCGGACGGGCGAGGTCTCGGCAGCATGAGGGAGCTCTGCTGTGCGATGGATCCCATCTTCGTCGACATGGAAGAGGCCCAGGTGCCACCTTGGACCTTCCTCAACATAAACACGAAGGAAGACCTTGCGGTTGCGGAGACGCTCCTCAAGCTCTTTCTATCTCGACGAAGTTCGTGTGGAACGTTGAACAGCCTCCTATGTCCGAAGTCTCGCTGCCGGTCGTGAAGTTCACATTCTTCCCGCCCTCGAGGAGCTTTGGCCAGGCTATCCCGTAGGTCACCGCCACCCCCCTCTTAACCTTGGGCGAGACCTTCGCCCTTATGATGCAGTCGCCCCGGGCGTTGAATACCCTGACACGATCCCCGTCGGAGATTCCCCTTGCGGCTGCGTCCTCCCGGCTGATCTCGACTGCTTGGGCATCCCCGCCGAAGATCGCCCCGATGTTGTGGTACTGGGACTTGGAAAGGTCCCTGTGGAACGGCGAGAGCAGCCTGATTGGGTAATCGCCTTTGATCTCCGTGAACCCCGGAACCCCCTCGAGCCCCTCAGCCTGCGCAAGGCCAGAGCACAGCTCGATCTTTCCCGAAGGCGTCCTGAACCTCAGATCCGAGAAGGCCACGTGCGGCATCTGGGGCGTCCTCAGCCTGACGAACCCCTTCTCCATGAGCTCCTCGAGCGTGATCCCGTCCATGTACCCGGTGCCGGTCCCCAGCAGTTTCCGCGCGACGCTCTCCGGGCTCTCGCAGAGCTCCGGGTAACCCATCCTCGCCGAGAGCTCGTTGAAGAGGTCGTAGTTCGACCTCGCCTCCCCGATTGGATCGATCGCCTTCTCGTTGACCGCCACGTACAGCCCGCCGTACGTGAAGTGGATGTCGAAGCACTCGAGGAAGCTTGTCGCTGGCAGGACCAAGTCTGCATAGTCCGCGGTGTCCGTGACGAAGAGGTCGTGGACGACCGTGAAGAGATCTTCCCTGGCTAGCCCCTCCCTCACCCTGTTCTGGTCCGGGCAGACCGCGGCAGGGTTGGAGTTGTAGACAAAAAGGAACCTCACAGGCGGGTCCAGCCTCCCGTCGAGCAATGCCTCCCCGAGCCTGACCATGTTTATCGACCGCCTCGCTCTCGATGGCACGCCCGACACCGCGGTGAGGTCTGCGGTAAAGTAAGCTGAGTTCGAGTAGAAGAGCCCCCCTCCCCTCCTGCCGATGTTTCCGGTGACTGCCGGGATCAGGGAGATCGCCCTGACCATCTCGCCGCCGTTCAGGTTCCTCTGGATGCCGAGCCCTATCAGGAATGCGGCGGGCTTTGTGCTGCAGCACTCCCCGGCGAACTCAAGGAACTCCCCCTCGCCAATCCCGCAGATGCCGCAGACCTTCTCGACCGTGAATTCGGAGGCCCTGCGCGCGAGTGCATCAAACCCTATTGTGTTCCTTCTGATGAACTCCTGATCATGTAAGTTCTCGCTGATCGCGTAGTTTATGACGCCTAGCGCGAGGGCGGAGTCGGTCCCTGGCTTCAATTGCAAGTGCATCTCCGCGCGCCCAGCCGTCTCGGTCTTCACCGGATCTACCACAACGACCTTTGCGCCCGACCTCGCGATGATCGAGTAGATGTGCTGGGCGGTCCAAGCCGGATTCATTCCCCATACGACAACGAGGGACGAGTTAACCAAGTCCTCGGGGTCCATCCCGGCAGCGGTCCCGTAGTGGTACCTCAACGCCTCCTTCCCTGCGGAGGAGCAGATGGTGTAGTCGAGGTCCGATGCGCCAATCCGGTTGAAGAGCCTCTGCGGGAAATACCTGTTTATCAGGCCCATGTGCCCGGCGTAGCTGTAGGGGAGGATCGATTCCGGCCCGTACTCTTCGAGTATCTTTTCCATCTTCCCTGCCAGTATGCTAAGCGCTGATTCCCAGCTTATCCTCTCGAACTTTCCCTCGCCCTTCCTCCCGACCCTCCTCAGCGGGTACTTAAGCCTCTCCGGCGAGAAGACGTACTCGAGCGCCCTCTGCCCCTTCTTGCAGAGGAAGCCGCGGGTGATCCCGTGGTCCGCCCTCGCCCTGATCGAGTTGACCTGCCCACCTTCCACGCGGGTGATCATTACGCACGTGTCGTAGCAATCCCTCGGACAGACCGTGAAAAACTTCCTGCTGGTGTCCATCTTACTCCCAATTAGATCGGTCTGCGGTGCAAAAATATGTTTTGATCCTTCACAACGGGACTCCCCACCCGGATCCAGGCGGGGTAGCCCTAAGCACTAGCACTGGAATAGCCGCGATGGCGCCTATCAGGACCATGATCACCGTCATGATGACAACAGCGAGTACCGCCACACCGAAAGCCTGGAGCCACCCAACCCTGAATACGGACTTGTAGACCCAAAGCAGTGCCAAGAATGCCACTACCGAGCCGAGTAGTTGGGATCCCGCGCCAAAAATGGCCCAGAACAAGATCGCACCAATCCAGGCAACAAATGAATAAACCAGGGCGCCGAGCAGCGTCGCCGCCATCGCCCCGGTCAATGAAGCCCTGCCTCCCGTGAAGGCTTTCGCTGCAAGGTATACTGGAATTGAGACTATCGCCCACATTATCAGGAGCGCTGCCAGAATGACCGCAAGCGCAATGAATCCTATGAGCATAAGCACATTCTCTCGCCGTTCGTAAAAAAATTATCGCGCGAAATCAGGGCGGTTATGAAGATTGATCGTGGTACTCGGTGCTCGATAAACCTTCCCTCCCCTCTCCGCGTCAAGCGCAGGTCAGCTGCATACGGGCGGACAAGCACGGTTTGAGGTAGTGGTCTAACTAGAATGTTACGTTATAAAATTCTGAGCGGGCCACCCGATTATAAAATCCCTCGCTTTTGGAAAAGGCGCGGGCAGGGAAATTTATCGACGATTTGGGATCCCTAACTGAACTGACGTCTTTTTTCCTTGCCGCGCCCTAAGGAGACGTCGCAGCTCTGACCAGTGCCCTCAGGTTCCTCGTCGGCGTCCTTGGCGCTATCCCGCAGCTGGGCGCCAGCACGTCCACGCCCGCGGCTATTGCTTTCTTTGCCTCCCTGAAAACTTCCTCCTCGCTCCCGTTCAGGAGGACGCCCGCAGATGGGACGTTTCCGATCAATGCGATCTTCCTCTCCCCTATCGCCTTCTTGGCTGCGGCCAGATCGACTTTCTCCTCTACGCTCAAACCTGCGAAGCCGCATTCTGCCATGTGTGCGATTATCGGTAATGCATTGCCGCATATGTGCAGAATGGACCTCGGGTGGACCGCGGCAACCGCCTTCAGCGGATCCTTAGAGTACTTCTCAAACATCTTCGGGCTCAGCACCGAGGGCGACGCCGTGGGATCTGCCGGGGCGATTATGTCTGCCCCCTCCCGCACCGCCGCCTTTGCGTACTCTACGCAGGCCTCCTCCGCCCACTTGATGTACTTTGATGCCTCATCAGGCTTCTTTATCATCGTTAGGCAGAACCTCTCGACTCCCATCATCTGGCCCGCCAATGTTGTAGGGCCCTCGAAGCCCACGATCAGGGGCACCTTGTACCGATCGCTCTTTATGTTTTTTATCGCCTCCATTATTGTGGGGACTCTGCCGCGGTCGACTAACCCTTCAAGCTTCGGGGTGATGCCCTGATCAAATAGCGTCTTTGAAACCGCAGGTTGCCTGTCTTCACGGCCCTGCTCGATTTCGCAGCCAAGCGCCTCCGCAAGGACTGTCAGGCAGAACGGTATCCTTATGGCTTCGAAACCCACCACTGTGTGTCCGGCCACCGACAGCTCAACCATCTGCTTCGGATCGTAGTTTGCGTCGGGCCAAAAAGCCCCTGTAGCTTTCATCAACTCGAGCGTGCCCGTCTGGGTGACAGAGAGGACTGGCGTCCTGTCCGCTTTTTCGCCAGAAAGCGATCTATAGACCCTCTCTCTTGCTTCCATAAACTTTCATTTTAAAAAAGTGGTCATTGTATTAAAACCCTTTCTGCTTCCAAAGCTACGACTCAGGGTGCAACCTCTCCCAGCCTCGGTTCCTCGGCGAATCATCAACATGTATTGCTTTTAATGGAGTGAAAATACTGGCGCGTGCTGGATTTAGGGCTTTCTCACGTCGCCAACACTATAGCCTGAATGGCTGATGGGATGCCGTCGCAATTGCGGCAGGGAGGACAAAAGGGGATTGCACGAGGCTCAGAATTTTTCCCTGCGTCCTTGACTTCAGCATATCTCCAAAACCCCGTGGCAGGGATAGCAATTCGAGCAACAGATGGGTCGCTATTACATCGAAACCTTGGATAGGCTGATAGTTCTGGAAAGATTAAAAGCACCTGAAACAAAAACCCTAGAAAGATGATCGAAATGCGCCTGAGGGTAAAACTCGTACTCACTCTGGCAGGCATCGCAGTCGTTGCATTCTTGGTTATCGTGGTGGCAATCAATGCGTTCGTCCTCCCTGCCTTTGAGAGGGCGGAGAGCGAGGAGGTTGGTGAGGGACTAACGAGGGCGCTCAACGTCATCAACATCAGCATATCGCAACTCGAGTCCTCTGCGAAGGACTGGGCATACTGGGGCGATACGTACCAGTTTCTCCAGGACAACAATGCCGAGTATGTGTATTCCAACGTCGTCCCAGGAACATTCGAATCGCTTAAGGTGAATTTGATGCTCTTCCTCGATCCTGAGGGGGAAATTGTCCTCGGGAAAGCCTACGATTATGAAAACAGAGAAGAGATTCCAATCCCTGAAGGGCTTTATGAAGAGCTGGGCGGGCTTGCTTCCTTGGCGATGGAGGGCGGAAAAAGCGGGATGCTGGTGCTTCCCGGTGGTCCGATGATCTTCTCCGTACAGCCTGTTCTGAAGAGCTCGAAGGAGGGCCCTCCTGCTGGTGCGTTATTCATGGGCAGGTTTCTTGACCAGAGGGCCGTGGACTCGATTTCGCAGACGATCCTCTTGCCCGTCTCACTGCAGCCGTACGACCAGCTAGCGCTCCCTGAGGAGTTCATCTCTTCAGAGGCTGCACTCGCCTCCGGAGGGACTGCGGTCATACCGATCAACTCGAGCACGGTTTTGGGGTATGCCGTGATCAAGGATGTATTCGGCAACCCTTCTTTGGTATTGGGCGTCAGCCTTGACCGGCATTTCTACAGGACGAGCCTTACCGCACTAACCCATGCGGTCTCAGGTGCATTTTTAGCACTCGCTGTCTTTCGTAGTCCTTTACGCCTCTATTGAAATTGGTTTGATGAGGAAAATCTTCAGGCTTAGAAGGGAGCTCATAGAGGTAGGCGAGAGAAGGGACTTCTCGAAGCGCGTTCGGGAAGAAGGCAACGACGAGATATCCGACCTCGCAAAGAGCGCCAACTGGATGCTCTCCTCGCTAGAGCGCTCCTCTGAAGAGCTCAAGAGGTATGCTGCCCACTTGGAAGAGCTGGTGGAGGAGCAGACGGTGAAGCTCAGGGAAAAGGAGCGACTCGCGGCGATAGGTGAGACCGCAACAACGGTGGGCCACGACCTAAGGAATCCGCTCCAGTCCATAATAAACATCGCCTACCTGATGGAAGAAGAGGTTTCCTCCCTGCCCCCCGACAAGAGAGAAGTGCTTGCTAAGTGGATGAAGAGGCTAAGGGACAACGTAGCGTACATGGACAAGATAGTGTCCGACCTTCAGGACATGACGCGCCCCCTCAGGGTGGAAAGGAGGGAGGTGCGGCTGGAACGGCTGTTCATGGATGTGCTCGACGATCTAAAAGTTCCGGGGAATGTCCGTGTGAACCTTAAAATAAACCCCGGAGCGGAGAAGGCAGCCACTGATCTGCTGATTTTGAAGCGGATTCTCCACAACTTGGTTAATAATGCCTTGCAGGCTATGCCAGACGGGGGGAGGATAACGATCGAAACATCCGTCTCTGGCGGGCATCTCGAGATCAGAGTAGAGGACACGGGCGTTGGAATGGATGAAGAGACTTTAAGGAGGATATTCACGCCCCTATTCACCACGAAGGCAAAGGGGACGGGACTCGGGCTGGCTGTATGCAAAAGGCTCATCGAGGAGTTGGGAGGGGACATCTCCGTAAAGAGCTCAAAAGGCATGGGCACGACGTTCACATTAAGTCTGCCCATCTACGATGCTGGGGAACAGGGCAAGCAAGCGCAATAAAACCGCTTTGACCGTCGATCTTCCCTGTCAGTTACGGAAGGGTTCGGAAGAAGGCTTCGATGCTTTACCGAGGGGGCATATTAGACTTTTATCTCTGGAGGGTTTTATGATCAATGGTGGTGCTTATGGCATACGGAGGAGGGACAGCTGCAGCGGAGGAAGCAAGAAAGTCCAGTTCCTACCGAGTGAAGTTCAGGAGGGACCAGTTCCTGGAGATGGTAAGGATAGCACAGCCTCAGCGGGTATACCGGGTGAAGAACGTCCACTTCTTCGCCTTCGATGGCTTTGTGATGTACTGCCAAGAGTGCACCGATGCCGATCTGGGCGTGAGGGTGATCGAGGCGATAGAGTTCTCGAACGACGCTTGGAAGAAGTCCTGAACTTCATATGATGAAGACCATGCAGAATACGTTTAATAGAGTAACTAAGCGCGCGCTATGGCAGTTCTCCAGACTGCGGCGATCGTAACATGAGGTTTATGAGGTAGTCGTTTAAGCATTTTGACGTTTTATGCTTTGTTTCGGGACAGATCTGCGACTTCGGTTTTTAGGCATAAGCCTTTCATTCCCTGTTTAGGCAGATTTTTCGCTTTCCTATGGGTACTAATATGGCGAGTGCAATTTTTAAATGGCAGTAAAGAATTTTTTGTAAGAGCAGATGTTCATATTAACTTCTGCTGAGTGACTTTTCTTTAAGTTCGTTGGTATACTTCTTAAATTCCGAGAACTTTTCTTCCTGGTTTAGTATGGCTGTGTCAAACACGGGATAGGCTTCTGAGTGTTTCTTTTCGTCGAGTTCAAAGCCCAAAGAGTTCAGTTGTTTTATATATTCTGAGATTAGCGCTTTGTCAACTCCTTTCTCCACCATATGCTTGAACGAGAACCAATTTCCTTTACCGGCAGATGTTATTACATACAAGTTCATCTTATCATTTTTGTAGGGTAGCCAAACTCTAAACGTTCCGTAAGTTCTGCCCTTGCCAAAATCCACTATGCCGAGTTGCTGAGAAAAATCATATAATTTGCGCAATGTTGTTAGTGTAGCATCATCAACCCTTTTCTTTGCGTCTTCTACGAATCGTTACCAGTCCCATGTTGGGGGTGGCTTAGCTGCTTTCTTTTTTCCGCCGTGAACATTTGGTACCAAAAGCTCCATTCCAGCCTTATCTTTGAAGTATCTAAGCTCTAAGGCGTAGATCTCCACGTTGAGAACGTTCACCATATAGTTGATTATTCGCTGCAAATCAGGGTTCATTTCATCAACTGCTATGAAAAGTTTGAAAGTTCTTGAGTTTAGGTTATCTCGTAAGTTCTGTTCAAAAGATTCCTTGTCCCAGTCGGGATCATTTAGCTCATCAAAGTATTCGGAAATGCTAACTTGTTTTTGCTTTTTCACGATATAATCGAGCCAGTCCAAGCCCCTCTCGTTTAGGAAGGCAGCATACTCCAAAATCTGTCCTATAACTTGCCTTCTAACTTCAGGGTTGCGAGCAAGCTTGGTTTCTATTATGTATATATTGCCATTTCCGTCAATACCTAAAAGGTCTGTCGATCCAGAGCCTGGAAGACCGACTTCCTTAAGCATTAACTTAATTGGCGAAAGCTCTGTATCCAACGATACATCTTCAATAGGAACTATATCTGGGTCTTTATAAAGAATCTCTTGTAAATGGGCTTCCCCCGAATACCCTTCAGAGGACTGGAGAGAAGCGTGGCGATAAGCCCTCCAGAATCCGTCGGCTTTAAACCACTTCCTAAGATATACCCTAATCCCCCAACCAAGGGAGGAGGATAACGTTTAGGGAGGGTAGCCCTCCCCACAATTAGCTGATGGTGTTCAACATGCGTATAGGAGGTGATGCAGTGCAGTATTTCGTGAAGAACTTAAAGGTTCATAAATATCCTG
>JARYLH010000001.1 GCA_029907755.1 Candidatus Methanosuratincola sp. | reverse complement strand
CCAGTCCCTATCCAAGGGCTTCGTCGAACTCTGGGGCCTGCCCACGGTCGTCGCAAGGAAGATCATGTCGGGACGCTGAGCTCCGGGAGGAACCTGCCTTGAAGATCACTCGCGGCGGGCGCCTCGCTGGGGACCTCACCGGAGATGTGGCGAGGTTTACCTCCTCCGCAGAGCATGACCACTACATAGCAGATGCCGTGGTCGAGATAAACATGGCGCACGTCCTTGCCCTAACAAGCTCCAAATACATTGGCAAAGTTGATGCCGCCGCCCTCCTCTCAGCCCTTAACAGCCTGTATGGCAAGGTGAAGCACGTCCCCCCAGACATGGAGGACATCCACATGGTCGTCGAGGAGGAAGTGACGCGCCTTGTCGGGCAGGAGACGGGCGGGAAGATGCACACAGGAAAGAGCCGCAACGATCAGGTGGCGACGGCAATAAGGATGCGCTTGAGGGCTTTCATCATTGAGATCTGCGGGGGGATCATCCTGCTCCAGCGTTCGCTGCTCCAAAGGGCCGCGGCGCCAGAAGGCAGGACCGTCGTGCCAGGATACACCCACCTGCAGCACGCCCAGCCAGTCACGATCGCACACTGGCTCCTTGCACACCACGACTCGATTAAGAGGAGCTTCGAAAGGATCTTAGGCTCATACCCGAGGGTCAACCTATGCCCCATGGGCGCTGCTGCCCTCGCAGGGACAGGTTTCAACATTGACAGGTCTAAGGTGGCGGGATACCTTGGGTTTGACGGGTTGCTGGAGAACACAATGGACGCTGTAGCCTCAAGGGATTTTGCCCTCGAGGTCGCGTCATCGCTTGCGATCCTGATGGTAGACCTGAGCAGGTTCGCGGAGGAGATGATTGTCTGGTCTTCGTCAGAATTTGGCTACATCGAGGTCCCAGACGACCACGCCTCTACGAGCAGCATCATGCCCCAGAAGAAGAACCCCGTCACGCTCGAAATCGTCCGGGCCAAGTGCGGCTCGGTCCTCGGGGATCTGGTCTCTCTCATGGCTATAATGAAGGCCCTGCCACTCGCTTACAACTTGGACATGCAGGAGCTCACCCCGCACCTCTGGGATGCCTGCGAGTCGACAGCCGTTTCCCTAAAGGTTCTTGCGGACTTTGTTGGCAAAGTGAAGTTCAATGAGGCCCGTATTAGGGCGTCGCTGGACAGGGGGTCCTCCGTCGCTACCGAGCTTGCGGATGTGCTCGTCAGGGAGGGCGGTATGCCGTTCCGTAGGGCTCACCATGTTGTCGGGTCTCTGGTCAGGAGACTCTCTGCCGAGGGACTTTCGCTCTCTGAGGTCGACCCGGAGCGCCTGCGGGAGATGATAGCAGCTGAGTCCGGCGTTGAACTGACTAAGGGATCAGTTGAGCGCGCGGTCTCGCCGGCAATGAATGTCGACGTGAGGAGTGTGCGCGGGGGCCCCTCTTATGCTGAAGCGCAGAGGATGATAGGGGAAAGGATGCGATCCTTGGGAGACGAGGAAAGCGCTGTGGCGTCGATCCGCTGCAGGATCGATAGGGCGAGGGATGAGATGATGGGGGAGGTCGCGGTTATCGTCCGTTCTGGAGCAAGTAGCTAGCGGCTTCCTTCACCAAGATTCCCGTCCTCTCATTCTTGAGAATCGCCTCGAGGTACTCGGCCCATCCAAGCCCTGTCCGCTCTGTCCAGACCTTGAAGTGCTCCCGCAGCCTCCTCTCCGCCTCGGCGTGCCTGTCGCACACCCCTTCGCCTTCCCCCCCTCCACCGCCTCCGCAAATCTTGCACCTCATTTTCTCACCCTCGACGGGCACCCGGGGTTCAGGCATACCCTCCAAGACTTGGTCCGCCCCCACGTGACCAAAACGGTGGGGTAACGGCACTCCCTGCACGCCTCCCCGGTGGCCTTCACGACCCCCCTCTGGGGGAGGGGCGCAGAGAACCTGCACCCTGAGCCGTAGTTGGAGCAGCCCACAAACCTCTTGCCGGTCTTCCTTGAGCGGACAATAATGAGCTCCCCATTTTTGCAGGATGGGCAGGCTCCGATCTTCTTCGTCTGCCCCCTACGTCCTTCCACGAGGTTGGTGATCTCTGCACCTGCCGCCTCGAACTCGGAGATCATGTGCTCGAAAGCTCCCTTGATTGCCTCCGCCCCCCTTAAGAGAACGGCTGAGTACTCCTCTCTGCCCTCCTCTATCCCCGCCATCCTCTCTTCGAGGTCCCTGGTCAGTCCTATCGAGACCAGTTCGGGGAAGCGCTTCCTTAGCACTCCAATCACCCCGCGTCCCAGCTCCGTCACGCGGATGCTGCTGCCCTCGATGTAACCGCGCCTGTAAAGCGTGCTTATTATCTCGGCGCGGGTCGACTTCGTCCCCAACCCGTTCCTTTCCATGAATTTGATCAGGCTGCTCTGGTTGAACCTGGGGGGAGGATCGGTGTACCTCTCTTCGACCCACACCTCCTCTGCCCTCGCCGCCTCCCCTTCCTCCGCCTCCGGCAGGCTGGAGCCGCTGATCCTCACATAGGGCGCGTAGTGTTTCATCCATCCGGGATCAGATACCGCCTCCGCCTCGATCTTGAAGACGTCGCCTCGCTCCAGCTCGACCTCTATGGTTTTGAAGGATTTCCGAGCGGGCGGTCCGAAGGTGGAGATGAACCGTTTCACTATCAGGTCGTAGATTTTCCTGCCCTCCCCCCCAAGCCTATTGGGCTTAATCCCTGTAGGGTGGATGGCAGGGTGGGCTGGATCCGACTTCTTGCCCTGCCTGGGACAAAGCCCCCTCCCTGAATCTGCATAATTGAGTATCTCGCCTACGCTCTCCTTGTACGCTTCGATCGTCCCTAGCTTCGTGAGGATGCCCCTGAACCCTATAGATGGGGGCAGCTGCTGGCTCGACGTCCTAGGGTAGGATATCAGCCCCTCAAGGTAAAGCCCCTCCGCTATCTTCTGGGTCCTCCATGGCTGGAGCCCAAAGACCCTGTATGCCTCGCTCTGGAGCTCCCCGAGATCGAACGGGTGCGGCGCTGGCACAGTCAGTTCCCCTCCCTCGACCCGGCGCACCGTTCCTGGGGACCCTTCGCACCTGAGCCTCAGCCCCTCCCCCTCGCCTTTCATCAATATAGGGTTCTTGGAGTACTCCGCCTTGGCAGTCTCTCCGCTGGATAGGAACCTGATCTCGGCTCCCGCAGTCCAGTATGGGTCTGGGACGTGGAGATCTATCTCGTCGTCCCTCCTGCAAAGCGCATCCAGCGTGGGGCTCTGGACCCTGCCTGCGCTGAGCACCTCGAATCTTCCCGTGTTGCAGCTGTAAGCGTCCATTATCGCCCTCGAGACATTCACGCCAAAGATCCAGTCAATCTCGTGCCGGGCCATGCCTGCATTTATGACCGGTGTGTCGAGTTCTGATAGGTTCTCGTATGCCCTCGAGAGCTCGTCCCTAGTGAGCGAAGAGAACTTCATCCGCCTCGCCTTCGCGTCTGCCCCGCCGCACGCTTTCCTGAGTATCATGAACGCTATCAGGCTACCCTCGGTATCGAAGTCGCAGGCACTTATGAACGAATCCGCCTCCCTCGCCAGCCTTGCGATCCCCTCCAGGAATAGCTTCACCCGCCTTCCGCTGGCGGGCTCCCAGACAAGGTTGAATACGGGGAAGCTCCAGCCCTTGCCCTGCTGGACTGGGGTGTAGAGGTGCCCCAGCGCGGATACCACCGTGACCGTGTCGCCCCCCTTCTGGAACCGGTAGAATGGCAGGCCCCTTCCAATCCTGCTGACGCCACTGCCGCCGAGCGTATACGCTATCTTCCTGGCAGCGCTCGGCTTCTCGCAAACGAGTAGGTGGTGAACCACGCCGCCCTCGACCCAAAACTTAATACTTTTAAGGACTTTATTAAATGTGGTATGCGCTTCGCCTCGATCAAGTCTAGGTTTCTCCTCCTTTCGCTGTCGCTCTTCTACAACGCGGCTTTCGCGGACCGGGTCTGGACCGACCCGAAAATGAGGCGGACGCTGGCAGGCGTAATGGGGAGTGTGCTCATAGGGATCTCCGCTGCAGTCTACTCGATTGACAGGGTATTCTTCTCGATCAGCACTTCGCCCTATTCCGACTACGGGATATTCTTCGGGCTTGTTCTTTTCCTGGTCGGAGCCTGGAGGGGTGGGATGGTCATCGCCTTCGACATCGAGCGATCTTGGGGGATCTTGGGGTCGAAGGGGACCGTCCTATGCTTTCTGAATGACCCTATGCAGTCCTCTGCGTACATAGAGGGGATCCTCAACGCATCGCAGGACTTCGAGGGGGAGAATGGTTTAAAAGCATCCGAGAAGTATTTGAGGTTCGCAGCAGAGATATGGGCCGAGTCCATGGCCAGAAAGGGTCTGATACGGATAGAGAGGATCCTTGAGAATGGTGACCTGGGTGATCTGATTGCCAATAAGAGTCTTATGTCATCAATGTAAAGCAGTCCTCTACGAAGACCCCGAGCTAGTCTCACCGAAGGAGATACTCGAGAAGAACAACGGGCGGTGCCCGAAGTGCTCAACACCCTTGAGCTTCGACTCGAACAGCCTGAAGATCTCCATTTCAGATGAAAACAGGCGCGGCTTTCTGAAGCTATTCCAGAAGAACGTCTGAATCGGAGCGGGACTTTTTGCGCAATCTGGGATTTTTTACCCATAAATAAAAATAGCAAGACGCAGAAATCGGATAGAGGGTGTCGTGATGTCGGATTTCATTGACGTTTCAGGGAACTTGGTGAAGAAGGGGCTGAAGTATGCCAAGACTCACGAATGGATCGACCTCTCATCCTCGCCTTCAAAGGTAGGCATCTCCGACTTTGCTCAGCGGAGCCTCCACGATGTCGTGTATGCTGACCTTCCGAAGGTCGGTCAGGCTGTCAAGCGGGGCCTCCCCCTGTGCACGCTCGAGTCGATCAAGGCAGTCGCAGAGGTCTACTCTCCGGTGGACGGCATGGTGGTCGAGGTCAACTCCGAGCTCGAGAGCAAGCCCGAGCTCGTCAACAAAGATCCGTACGGGAACGGCTGGCTGGTCAAATTGCAGGTCACTGGCGGAACGGACGGCCTTCTCGGTGCAGAGGAGTACTCCGATCTGGTCAGGAAGCAGCTCTGAGCTTTTTGCGCCCCTCGCTCAGGGCTTCACTCCGTCCCTGCGACCATCATAATCTTAGCGAAGTTGTAGTCTGCTACCACTCTCATAGGCCCCAAAAAAAGCGCGTCGATCTCTGGGTCACCTGTGTCGACCCTAAGGCATCTGGTCCACCTCAACTTCTCCCTTGTGGCTATCACGAGAACGTTCTCCTTCCCTACTGCCCTGATCACCCTTGGGCTTATCTGCTGGTTCCCCCTTCCGAAGATGAACCCCTGGTTCCCTATCGGGGAAACTATGATCCTCGCCTTTCCGTCTCTGACATTCCTGAAGACGATCTCCTCCGAGGCGTCTGCTGCAACCAGCCTCTTGTCCCTTACGACGTCGACGCCGAGCTGCGACCCCTCGATGCCGAGGACCTGGTTGATCTTCTTGACGGTGCTTCCCGGGCCGAGCACATAAGTCACGCCCCCCTCCATCCCCTCCACTATCCACTCTGCTATCGCCAGGGCGTTTTCGCTGACATCACCAATCAACTGCGATGCGACCTTCGTGCCCTGAACCCTCTCCGGGTCGTAGGGGACATTCATGTATCCATATATCCTTGATGAGACCCTCCCCTGCCTGAAAGCTTCCTCGTCCACATCTGCCACCTCCGCCTCCTTCAGAGGAAGTTCGCCCCAAAGGAACCTTACGAGGATCCCGGCGGCTGCCTCGGGGCTCACGGCGAATACCCCGCTGTGCATCTTTACTCCCGCAGGGATGCCTATCACCGGAACCCTGTCCCCAACCGTGTCGAAGATGTCCCTTGCGGTTCCGTCCCCTCCGCAGAATGCAATCACCTCGACCCCTTCCTCGAGCATCTTGGCAGCTGCCAGCTTGGTGTCATCGCTCGTCGTCCTCCCCTTCCTCTCCATCCCGCTCAACATCCGGAATGGTAGGGATGCCCTCCGGAACGCTTCCTCCCCCATCTCGCCTGGGCACGTCACGAAATCAATCGCCCCTCCCAAGGGCTTCAATTTCCCCAGGAACCTGACTGCCCTGCCGACGGACACCTGGACAGCGCCGAGCTGGAGGGCTGTCTCGACCAAGCCGTCCGTGCCTTTCAGCCCCACCGCTCCGCCCATTCCCGCCACGGGGTTTACGATTAGCCCCGCCCTTCTGATCCCAGGCATTTTGTGATCGCCCCCAATTGCCGCTCGGGGGAGGCGCGCCTCGTCTAGATCTTCTCGATGCTTATGGTGTACTTCTCCCCCTCGATCTCCCATTCCTCGGGGGCACCAAAATCCGGTTCCTGCAGCGATATCCTGAGCTCCTTTGCCCTGACCTCGCCTGCGATCTGCGTCGCCCTGCTCTCGAGCGCCCTCCTCACATCCTCCGACGGTGCCTTCACAAACGCTTTGATGTAGTCGTCGACGTTCAGGTCGGCGCGCTTCCTCATCTCCTGGATCCTCCTCACGACGTCCCTGGCGAGCCCCTCGGCAAGCAGCTCATCGCTCCTCGTAGTGTCGATGAAGACCTCGCCATACCTGCACTTCTCGCTCCTGTAGTTTTCAGGGAGCCTCTCGTGGACACTCACGTAGTCCTTCCTTACCTCTACCCTGCCCAATCCCTCCACCTCCACCCAGACGCCCTCCCCCCGCTCGAAGGCCTCGATTACCTCCTTCCCGTTGAGGGCACTGATGGCGCTCGAAACCAACCCGCTCTTCTCCCTGAAGATCGGGCCGAGGATTGACCTGTTGGGGATCAGGACCACATCCTTCATCCTCCACCCCTCCTCGGGGGTTATCACTTCAACTTCCTTCACATTCGCCTGGTCCTCAATTACCCCCCTCATCCTCTCGACCGCAGCCTTCACAGATTCGCTCCCTGTCACAACCTTCATCCTGAGTAGGGGCATCCTCGTCTTTATCCTGGCTGCCTGCCTGGCGCTGAACGACGCCTCAATTACTTCCTTGACCACTTTCATCTCATCCTCGAGCTCCGGGTCCATCCTCTCCTCTGAAGCGGATGGCCACCTGAGCATGTGGACGCTCTCCGGCATACCCTCGAGCCCAGCGAAGACGTGCCGGTAGATCTCCTCTGACATGAAGGGGACTATCGGCGCGATCAGCTTCAGGTAATTCAGGAGGACGTGGCTGAGGGTGGCGTATGCAGCTATCTTTTCCGGATCCTCCTCCTCCGTCCAAGTCCTCCTCCTGATCAGTTTTATGTACCACCTGCTGACGTCGTCCCTCATGAACTCCTCGAGATCCCTCACCGCATCGAAGACCCTGCACCCCGCCATCGCTTCAGTAACTCGCTTGATAAGGCCCTCGAGCTTTGAGATTATCCACCTGTCCTCCAGCCGCAGGTGCTTCTCCACGTCCCCGATCGTGTGCTCTCCGGGATCGAAATTGTCAAGGTTCATGTAAAGGCTGGCGAAGTAATACGTGCTCCAGAGGATGTTGAGGAATCGCGCGGTTTCCTCTATCGACTTCCAAGTGAACCTCAGGTCCTCCCATGTGGTGCACCCGAGCTCGTACCACCTAAGCGTGTCCCTTCCGAACTTCTCTATGACCTCCTCGGGGAAGACGACGTTGCCGAGGGACTTGTGCATCGCCCGCCCGTCCTGTGCAGTCGTGAATCCATGCATCAGAACCCTCTTGTACGGCGCCTCGTTGAAGAGCACGACACTGCAGACCATGAGCGTGTAGAACCATCCCCTAGTCTGGTCCTGCCCCTCAAGGATCAAGTCCGCGGGCCACCACCTCTCAAATTCCTCTCGGCTCTTCGGGTAGCCAAGGCACGCGAACGAAGCCGATCCTGAATCCATCCAGACGTCCGCGACATCCGGCACCCTTTGCATCTCCCCGCCGCATTCGCACTTCAGCCTTATCCTGTCCACCCACGGGCGGTGGGGCTCGACATCCCCCGTTCCAGGGGCGTTCTCCCTGAGCTCTTCTATGGATCCGATGACGCGGTGCTTGCCGCATGAGCCGCAGACCCAGATCGGGAGCGGTATGCCCCAGTACCTCTGCCTCGAGATCACCCAGTCCTTCGCGTTCTTAATCCAGTTGCCAAACCTTGCCTTCCCTGCCCAGTCCGGTATCCACTCGACCTTCTCGTTCTCTTCGAGGAGGCGCTCCTTGAGGTCGGTGACTCTGATGAACCACTGCGAGGCCGTCCTCAGGATCAGGGGAGTCTTGCACCTCCAGCAGTGTGGGTACCTGTGTTTCGTCTTCTCTGTCTTGAAGAGCAGGCCCTTCGACTTGAGATCCTCGATTATCTCGCCGTTGGTCTCCCTGACGCTCTTCCCGGCGTACTTCCCGGCCTCCTCGGTGAAAAGCCCGCGCTCGTCCACGGGGCAGAAGTCCGGCAGCCCGTACTCCTCACCGACGGCGTGATCCTCCTCCCCGTGACCCGGTGCGGTGTGGACGCAGCCGGTGCCTTCCTCCAGCGTGACGAACTGGTCGCTGAGGACAACGAGGTGCGCAGGGCTCAGCCTCGACTGCTCAGGCACCTCCTCCAGGAGGGGTGCCCTGTATCTAAGGCGCCTCAGGTAGGAGCCAGGGAACCTCTCCAAGACCTCGTATTCCTTCCCTGGGTCGGAGAACACGTGTTCGAGCCTGGCCTCGGCAAGAATGTATGTCTCCCCTCCGGATCTCGCGCGTACGTACATGAAATCGGGGTGTACCATCACGGCGGCGTTCGCAGGCAGAGTCCACGGCGTCGTGGTCCAGATCAGTATGTACTCGTTTTCCTTCCCCTCCACCTTGAACTTCACGTATATGGACTCCTCCTCGAGCTCCCTGTACTCGTCAGTGGCCTCGTACCCTGCAAGCACCGTCTCGCACCTTGGGCACCAGTGGACGACCTTCTTGCCCTTCCCGAGGAGCCTCCTCTCGTCTGCCCTCTTCAGCATCGCCCAGACCGACTCGATGTAGTGGTTGTCGAGGGTCCGGTAGGGGCCATCCCAGTCCATCCAGACCCCGAGGTTCTTGAACTGCCTCGTCGCTATCTGGAGGTTCTCGAGGGCAAACGACTTGCACGCCTCTATGAAGTTCTCTATCCCCATCCTCTCTATCTCTTTCTTGCTCTTTATGCCGATCTTCTTCTCGACCATCACTTCTATGGGTAGGCCGTGCATGTCGAACCCGGGCTGGTCCCTCACCCTGAAGCCGTTCATCCTGTAAAATCTGATGTAGGCGTCCTTGAGTATCTTGTTCCATGCCGTGCCGACGTGTATAGGGTTCGTCACGTACGGCGGGCCGTCCAAGAAGTAAAACTTCCCTTGCCCCGCCCCCCTCACCTTCTCCTCTATCGCCCTCTCCTGCCAGTACGCGAAAACCCCTTCCTCCACCGGCTTTGATCTGTAGTCCTTTGGCATCTTGCCTATGCGCGACATGACGTCTACCCCAGATACCTGAAATCTTTAGCCGCTTCGATATTAACCCTTTCCTTGATGCCCTCCCCGTCCCGTGAGGCTTGATCCGTCTCAACACCATAGGGTTTAAATTGTTCCCGGGATAAGGTCAATTGTTTTGGTGGTATCTAAAATGAGCCGTCAGGCAAACTCCCCTTTGGGGGGCCTTAAGATTGGCATAGACGACCTCCTAGTCTACATCTCGCTTATCGCGCTACTCGCCTTCGGCGTGGTCATACGCCTACTCCCGATTAAATGGGGGATTTACCTCGACGAATTCGACCCGTACATCCAGTACAAGGGGGCTCAGTACATCGTCGAGAACGGCTTCGGCGCATGGTACACTTGGTTCGACCCCACGAGGTGGGCGCCCTGGGGGACCGATCAGTCCACTGCTGGACTGCCGGGGGTGCCCTTCGCAGGCGCCGCCGTGTACTTACTGCTGAACTTCCTCGGCATAAGCGTCCCGCTCTTTGATGTGGTCGTCTTCTTCCCGGTCTTCGCCGGCGGCGTAATCATTCTCCTGGGCTACTTCCTCGGGAAGGAGCTAGTAAACAGGGGGGTGGGGCTGCTGACCTCGCTGATCCTGGCCATCGACTCAACCGCCATCCAACGGACCTCCCTCGGCTTCTTCGATACGGAGTCCGTCGGGATGATCGGTATGCTCGTAGCCCTTATCTTCTTCGTCAAGTCGCTCCGCAGCAGGACCGTCCCTTACGCCGTGGTCTCCGGGCTCGGCCTCGCCCTTATGGCTATCTCATGGAGGGCCTTCCTCTACACAATAAACTTCCTCGCGCTCTACGTGGTCATAATGGTGCTGCTTGGGAGGTGGAACAGGCGCATGACCACCTCATTCGCAATCGTCTCCTCGATAACGCTCTTTGCAGTCGCGGCTACCCCTGCGTATGGCTTCTCCACCCTGATTTCCCCTTACACCATAGGCGCCTACGTGGCATTCCTCGTGTGCATCATCAGGACGCTCGCCGAGGAGATCCATGACCCTGAGAAGCGCAAAAAGTTCACCTTCGGCGTCGTCGCCTCCGTCCTTATTGTGGTCGGCGTTCTCACACTATCGGGGGTGTTCGGAGACATAACCGGGAAGTTCTTGGCTATCGTCAACCCGTTCTCGCGCATCGACGAGGGCGTCAGGACGGTCGGGGAGCAATTCCCGTCCACCTGGTCACATATCTTCTCGACATACCGATCCTTGATACTCCTGCTGCCCTTGGGCGTCCTATACGCTTTGAGGCGCCTCAGCGATGAGGCCGTGTTCATGACGCTCCTTGCACTCACCTCCCTCTACGGCGCCGGATCCTTCGTCCGCCTGCTGATACTCGTCGCACCTGCAGTGGCAATAGTCTCCGGTTTTGCCCTTAGCTCCATAATCGCGACGGTTCGCCCGGTTATTAAACAAGAGCTGGACCGTAAAAGCAAGGCTTCCCTGCTCGGCAAGTACTACGGGTTCTTCACGATCGCCCTCCTCGCGGTCACGCTGGTGCCGGTCATTGCGGACTCCCCCGGGATCAGGTCTGCGGATCGCCCGGCAATGATAGTCTCGGCTTCGACGGGAATGCGCCAAGAGATCCCGGACTGGATAGAGGCCCTCGCCTGGATGAGGGACAACATCCCTCAGGACGCAATTGTCGGGTGCTGGTGGGACTATGGATACTGGATAAACGTCATGGCCAACAAATCGGTGATCGACGACAACGCCACCATCAACGGGACCCAGATCGTCGAGGTGGCTAAGGCCTTCCTCAACAACGAGTCCGTCTCGCTCGAGATCTTCAAGGCGATGAACGTGTCATACGTGGTGGTCTATGAGCCCTTCACGCTCGTGTCGACAAACCCGCCGCTCGCCTTGCCTCCGTGGTACATACTCGGGGACTTTGAGAAGTCCACCGCCATGATGGTATGGACGGGCTACAACTCCTCCGAGTACATCTCCCCTGTGACGATAAACTTGGGTGGCACCCTTTACAGCTATCCCCTCCCCGCTGGACCAAAGGCTGCGAACACCACGCTGTACCAGCTGCTCTTCTACCCGTACAGGGAAGCGTACAACCAAACCCTAGGGATCCGGATTTCTGCCCCGCAGAACTACGAGCTTGTCTACATCTCTCCGAGCAACGGATGGGTGATGGTGTACAAGATCAATTACCCGTGATTCTTTTCGCCTCTCTGGCGATGAGGGCGGTTCTGCCAGCGCCCCTTCTTATACTTCTATTCCCCTTTTTCCTTCCCGTCAAGTTCCTTAAGCGCCAATCGGAACCTGCTGTACCTGTCGTGGGGAGAGAACTTTGCAGGATGTGGAATCCTGAGACCCCCGCCGCACCGTGGGCAGGCGTCCTGCCTCAGCGTGTATGTGCCGCAGGAGGTGCACTTCCTGAGCATCCCCTTCATCCGCCCAACGCCCCTACCGGACGAATTCGGCAGTCCCGCCAGACTTCCTGAAGCTGTTTACTATAGCCTCGACCGCCGACTTCATCTGCTCCTCGGCAACCCTGTAGTCCTTTGCAGAGATTTCTATCCTGTACCTGGGGGCTCCGAGCGTGTACATCTCCACCTTTGCAACCTTCGGATCGACCGCCTTGATCCCTTCGTTTAGCGCCCTCTTGATGTCTTCGACCCCTTCTGGCCTATTCGTGGCGAGCTTTACCTCGCCTGTTATCTGCACCATCGGCGCCTCTATGTGGTCCTTCGAAGCGTCATAGAGCGCGTTTGCCCAGTCCTCGCCTATTCCCGCCTCCATGACCGCCTTTGGCCCCCTCTGGACGAGCTGCTCGAGCGCGGCGTACAGGTCGCCGTACCTGTCCTCGAGGGGTATCCCGACCATTCTTATCGCGTCCTGTAGCCCCTTGCCAATCTTCTTGGCCGCCATCTCCAGGATCTTTTCAGCCTTCTTCGACTTCTTCCACTGGATCAGCTTCTCCTTCTTCTCCCTCTCGGTCACCTTCCTGAGCGAAAGGTCGATGTGCCCCTTCCTTTCGTCGATCCTGATTACCTTGAGGACGAGTTTTTGCCCTTCCTTCACAAAGTCCTTTATGTTCTTGACCCATGTAGAGGCGACCTCGCCTATCGGGACATAGCCGTTCTTTCCGTACTCATCCAGGCTCACGTAAACGCCGTGCTCCTGAAGCCTCACAGCAGTCGCGATTACGAACTCCCCGATCTCCGGGTATTCCTTCTTTCTGAGAACCATCACTAAACACCTTTGATCAATTGACGAGTGAGCGCGATCCTAAGCTTGAAGTAAGCATATTGAACGACAAGTTATAAGTTTATCCCAAAAAACTCCAGGGGCACAGGAATGCCCCCTTAGGAAAAAATGATGACCTTCTAGCTTATCTCCCTGACCTTGTCAGAGAGAATTTCGCTCTTGCCGCCGGTCGGCAGTGCCAGGTCCTTCCCGCAAATGTTGCACTTCACAACGGTGGCGACGTGCGAGAATACCGTCTGCTCGTTCCCGCACTCGGGGCACTGGACCATGTAGAACTTGCTTCTCGGTACAGGCGTGAACATCTCTTTCCTCTTCATTTCTTGCACCTCAGACTATCTCCAGCTTCTTGAGCCTGATCCCTTTCCTCTGGTTCTGGTAGCCGCACTTCTTGCACTTCAGCTTCAGGCTCAGCTTCTTGGTCGTCTTGGCTGTCCTCTTCTGGACCGGCTTCCTGGAGCTGCCGTATCCAAGCTTCTTCCTCTCGTACCTCCTTGTGCCCTCTGCCAGCGCCCTCTCCTTGCCCTTCTTGTAAAGGGTCACGCTGTGAGCCGTGTAAGCCTTGCACTTCGGGCAGTACGTGTTTATCTCTTTTGGAGCCTTCATCTCGATTACCTCTTAATCTCTGCTGCGATACCCCTCTTGATGAGGGCCTCAGCGTTCTGCGCTGGAAGCAGCGCAACGTCCTCGGTCTTATAGGGGCCATATGTTTTTAAATCTACCCCTACGAACGGTGGAACATCTCCGAGCAATCTGGCTAATATCCTTTTCGTACCCTCTTCTGGGGCATGTTCGGTGACCTTTTCCTTGAAGAACCCCTTCTCGTCCTCGAGCAACTTCCCAAGATCGAGGGTTCCCGAAAGGAAGTCCCTGCATATCTTGGACTTCCTGAGCAGCCTGAGCTCCGCGAGTGCAGTCTTGGCCCTCTTCAGCTCCTCCTGCATCAGCCTCCCCCTGACGCCCTCGGCTCCCCCGCCGAGGTCCTCCAGGTACCTGTTCACCTCGTCGATGAAACCATCGGGGAGCTTCTGCAGCTCCTGGCCCTCCCTCTCTGCGATCCAGAAGTCCAGTATCTTCCTGTACAACTCCTTGTCACCTCGGCTCGGCTGCCCCCCTGCATATGAGGTATAGGCCGAGCGCCAGCGGGACCTCCAGCGTTTTGTCCTTTAGGGGCCCCAGCTCTTCGTCCCCTATCCTAACACGAGGGGCTTCTTTAACATATATCCTTATACTGCCATGCCTGAAGGCGACAGCCTCCTTTAGCGGGTCGAAATCGTCGATGCTGCTGTAATCAACGCGGAGCGTCCTTAGCCCTGACTTCCCATGTAGGCTGTTGGGGCACCTTATCAGCCTCTTCGAGTCTATTGTGACCCTCTCATCTATGTTGCAAATGAGGTCCTTGATCGAGGCGCTCGCTATTTTTTCGATGCTTTCCAGCGTGTACCCCTTCAGGCCCCCCCAGTAGGGTGGGTCGGACTCTATGTTCTTCAGGAACTTATCCTTGTTCTCGAACAGGCTCTTCGCCACGGCGGGAGAGACTGCCTTTTTCAGATCCTCGAGTGAAGCCCTGTTTACGAATTCGTATATTGCCCTTGCAACCCTTCCCCTCCAGCCGCCATCCTTCATATCCGGACCTACTAAGAGCTCATTTTTGACCTCCCTGAATCCGTGCAATTTTATGTCGAGCCCGATCCCCCTTACATAGTCAGCAATCTCTCTCCTCCCGTCTCCCGAGAGCATGCGGAACGTCTGGCTCCTCACGTGTATGTGGTATCCCCTGTGACCGGAGAAGTAAACCTCGAAATCTGAATACGAGACCCCAAAGTCTGGGACGAGGTACTCGTCGATTATCTTTATCACCTCCTTCTTTGCGGCCTCCAGGCAATCTTCGCAGATCCAAGTCCGCGTGTCGATCTTCTTCATCCCGCAGCGTGGGCAGCTTTCGGGGGGGAACCCCGCCCCTTCCATACCGCACTCCGTGCAACGCCACCGGTCATGCCTCTCCTTGCACTCTGTCCTTATGTGGTCCGAGTCAACGTCGAACACGAGGTCCGCCCCGAGCCATCCCTTTTCATTCATGTCCGTCGCTTCGGGCGTCTCGTAATAGGCGGAGGAATGGTAAATGTGAGCGGGCGTATTCTCCACGATATACTCCTTCAGCGATGCGGGATCGAGGAACTTCATGTGTCTGATCATCACCTCGCCACCGAACTGGAGAAATGCAAACTCCCTATGTGGCATATCCGGTACCTGGAAATCCTCTGCCCCCAATCCTGAATAGTACTTGCTAAACTCCTTTCTTACGATCTCGTGCACCGGTTTGACCTCCGGATCCTCCCAGGATCTTGAGTTTTGTCCTGTAGTAGTTAAGGGGGTGCTTGGCTTTTTTGCAGAATTGATCCATGCCGACGCATAGGCCGAAAGACCTGAGCACGTCGCATTTCGGAGGCTTGTACTTTGTCCTCGATCCGATCATCCCTGCTATGTGTTCGATCTGGTACCTGGCCTTCCCCTCGTCAAAGTCCGCAACATTGCCAAAGAGCTTCAGCACCTCGTCAACACTCTCGCCAACATTTACCATGAACGTGGTAAGTGCGAACCTGGCCATGTGCGAGAGGCTTTTCCCAGCCTTGACGTCCTCCATTATTGCGACTATGCAAGGCGGTCTGGCATCGCTCACAAGGCCCTGCGGAAGCTCCTCGTCAAACTGCATATTCTCTTGGGCATACCTCAGTATCTCGTCCATGTGAGGGGCGAGTGTATCGGGAATCCGAAAGTTGTGCATCTCCCTCTCGGAGGCCCTCCTGATGATCTTGGACTTGAAGCCCTCGGAAATCAGCCGGGCAAGGCTTCCTGAATTGAGGAAGACGCTCCCCCCTTTCACGTATCTGTTGATCAGCTTCCAGTGGGCATCGTTGAAGTTGGTGGCCGCTTCAAGGTAAGATTGGAGAGGAATGCTGAAGGGGAGCTCTTCATATTCGAGCTTTAGGTCAACCCGTTCGATCTCCCAGGAAAAACCAAACTTCGCGATCTCTAGTATCCTGTCCCCGGGCTCCTTCCTGAGCTCCTCCTCGACCCGTTTGGCCTCGATACTGGCGAACCTGTTGAGAAGCCAGTTGGACTTGCTGCCGTAGACAAGTGCGAGTGAGAGCGGGTATGAGATGATCTCAGACTCCGGGTCGGACAGATCAACCGGCCTGATTTTTCTGTCTATGCTGTCCCTTATCCTCATAAGCGCCTTACTGAGGATGCCTGAATACTCCTCAGCCGCGAGATCGCCAAGGTTCAGCTGCATGCTCTCAATGTATGCTGCAGACTGTTTGAGAAAGGGGTATTTGGCAAGGTCTTCCTTGGTCAGCATCAGGCTCATCTATCGACTGGCTCTGGCTACTCAGATTCCATCCTCGGGGCCAGGTAGTAGACAATCTTGCCTCCGCTGGAGAGGTTGAAGTCGAGCCTCAGGGGCATATCCTTGGAGAACATTACCGCCACTATTTCAGCCAACGATGAAGCTGTCATCATCTTGCTGAGGTAGTTGAGGCTGTACAGCGCCTGTGACGGCTCCTTGACCTCGACGGAGAGTAGCTCCCCGCTCTCCTTGGTGATCACGATCTCCACCTCTCCCCTATCCCCGCTCGCGGTGATCCTCATCTGCCCGTCCTCGACCGACATCCGGACAAAGTCACTCACGACATCTGCGTCCTTGATTGCCTCATTGATGGTTGAAGCAGGCGCCTTCACCGTGACATTGAACGGGATCCGGGGTACCGACAGCTCCTCCTTTCCGGTGTCCAGAAGCGGCAACGAGAAGGTCCTAGTCGTCTTTCCTCTGAGCCGCATCTTGAGCCTCGCCTCGTCCTCCCCTTTTTCGATCTCCAGCTTCTCGTTAGAGCCAGCCCTCCTCATCACATTCTTCATGTCCTCAAAATTGACGCCGATCGGGACCTCCCCTGAACACTCGTAGCTCTCGAATGCCCCCTTGGGGAGATCTAGGTCGACCATTGCCACCCTCGATGGATCCATTGCCCTCAGCTTTATCCCTGACGGGTCGGCGACAAAGACCCCCTCATCCACGAGAGTTGAGACCGACTCGATTATGCTCTTCCAGACCCTGCTGTCGGCGAGAACTGCCTTAAACACATTCGTCCCTCCAGCTCAACCTATAAACTGTCTTAATACTTAAGAACTGCTGTCTGTGTGGGCGTCCGCCTTCTTTGCTGGCGTTCGGGGTCTATGCAACTGGAGCTGCGTCCCGCCCTCACTCATATTCGCGCCACGTCGTCCCGCACTTTGTGCAGCGGTAGAAGCGCGTGGACGGCTCGTCTGCGCTCCTCGTCTGCATCATCCAGTAGTAGGCCTCCATGTTGCCGCACCTCTTGCATTCTGCCTTCGTGATAGGGAGGGTCCTCTCCTTGCTCGGATCGTTATCCTTCACGATAACCGTTTCGCTCTTCCTCTCCAGAACCTCAACGAATCTCTGGGAGCTCTCTACACCGATGCTCTTCTCGAACTTGCACTTCCTGCAGACGAGTACCTTCCTCCTCCTGTCTTCAAGAAGTATGCAGTTGCAGTTAGGGCAGAACTCCAACGTTGACCCCCACCCAAAATCCACCCCTCTTGATTTAACCATTTCGGCGGGGAATCCCCTCCCTTCGGTCTGGGCGAAGTCGGATAACCGTCTTCTGTCTGGCACAGCTGCTTCTGTTCAACCCGAATGCAGCACCCCTCTGGCTAAAATGGCTGAAGGCGCTACCGTTGAGGCAGTTTGCCTCGCCCTCCAGGGCAGCCCAGGATGCTTTAGGACGTCAATCCCCCGCCTAAGTCCCTGCCTCTGCTCCTGTGGTACTCCCTCAGCCCCTCCATTATTACCGAGGCCTGCCTCAAGTTCCTTGCTGGGAGTTCCTCTCTCCGAATCCCGCGCTCCGCGAGCCATTCCTCGAGCTCCGAAACGCCCTGCATCGCAAGTAGGCCTCCGCCTGCCGCGAATGCTTTCAGCTCATCGAGGTAACCTGATGACCTAAACCATTCGATGATCCCCTCAGCCTTGGTGGTTTCGCAGGACGCGATGGCGTCTATCCACCCTCCTCGGAATATTATGATCAGGACTCTCCCCATGCCCGGAACGGCGTCTATGTACGCTATCCTGGTCTCCCTCTTCGCCACCATTCACGCCCCCGTGCCATGATCGCAGATTCTCCTCATAGCTGTCAAGAAGAGCACCGAGAATGCCTTGACTGCAGCCTCTTCCTCCTCGCGTCTGCTCTCGCACTTCACCCCCCTTAGCCCCGCCTCGAGCACACCCACAGCCTCTTCGAGCGTGAGGAGGTCCTTTGTCCATGCATAGGCAAGCGCCCCCTCGACGATGTCCCCCCGCTCCCCGTGGTTGAGCCGGGTCGGAAACTTCACTCCTGAAATCGAGAGCGACCTCGAGAGGATCTTGTCTGGCACTTTGCCTCCGAACGGTCTTCCTGAAGACCTGGACTTTGCGGATGAGTAGACGAGGTTTACGAACGAGTCCCCGAGCCTGGAGAGCCCCTTGTCCTTCGAGAGGGTCTGGATCGTCTCGTACATGTCCTTGTCTGGGGCTTCCCCCAAAGTTTTCACCGCACGAACCGAATAACCCCTGGCTTCCAAAAATATCTTATGGGCAAAATAAAACAAAACAAAACAAAGCAAAAACAACCAGGTGGCTGCCGGATGGATCCCGCTCCTTGCAATAGTTTGCGGCCCTTATGGGGGCTCACGCGCTTGACTTTACCTTCTCCTTAAACTCCTCGACTTCCCTGCCCATCCTGCTCAGGGCCTCCGCGACCGCCGCCCGCGGCGCAACACCCTCCTCCGTCACCACTACCACCCTTATCCCCCCGGTCAGCGGGTGGATTATGTCGTATCCTGCCTGCTTCACGCCCTTGACCGAGAGCAGTGTCGCCCTGAGGTAGTTGCCAAGCGTGTGATCCTCCCCTGGTATCTCCACCTCGAGCCTGTTCTTCCCTTCGCTGATGACTTTGACCTTCATACCGACTCTACTCCTTCAGAAGATATAG
This sequence comes from Candidatus Methanosuratincola sp., assembly GCA_029907755.1. Lineage (GTDB taxonomy): Archaea > Thermoproteota > Methanomethylicia > Methanomethylicales > Methanomethylicaceae > Methanosuratincola. The sequence continues at coordinate 24,564 of JARYLH010000001.1, read as the reverse complement.
CCTTGATATCTTCTTCTTCTCCGATATATTGTCATTGGTGCAGTAGAGCTTCCCCTTCTTGAGCACGAGGTCACCGCCGCACTTCGTGCAGGTGGCGTAAATCACTCCCAGATCATCCTCTACCGTCGATAGCTGGTAGGGAGCCCATCCGGTCGTGACCTTCGCAAGGATCCTGTCATTCAGGTTCACGGCGTCGAATATGCTCTTGGTGTAGTCCTTCGAAACCTGCGAGACGTGCAGCTGCGCCGAGAAGTCCCCTGTCAGCGGCCTCTTCCCCTTTATCTCCACGATCTTCACAAGCGCGACGTCCTCCTTCATCCCAACCACTACCCCCTCGACCGTGTCGCCGACCTCGGGCACCGAGGCCCTCCTGCCTGGGACCACGCCTACACTCCTGTTCTTGGCGTCAACCTCGACCTCCCCTGCCATGCTGGAAAAGATCTTGCCGTCCTCCTCGTATGTGCCGCTACCCGGCATATACTCTTCGATGACCCCGAGCTTCTCCCCGGGAGAAACTATCTTTGTTTTAGACATGTCTGCCTGTCCCTCACGATCCTGAATAGATGAGCCTCAAAGGCATATGATCTCTTTTTATGGAAGTGATAGGTCGGCGAGAGTTTTATCTTTAACGGAACTACTTCATCGATGCGACCGCCGCACTCCGCCACGAATGCTGATACAAACCCCATCACCGCCTCGCCCCCCTTGTGTATCGAGTAGACCTTGGAGGCGATCTCCAGGCTCTTGCGGATGAAAGCCCTGTCCGCGCCCCTCACACGGACCCCAAACGGGGGGTTCTGGACAACCACGTCGGCATCAAGCTCGAGCATGCTGACCTCTGAGTTGACAAAGTCCACGGCAGAAGCCAAAGAGAGCGCCTTACAGGCCTCCTTAGCCTTGAGGATCGATCCGATGTCGATGTCGACCCCGACGACGTAATCCGCCCCCATCAGCGCAGCCCCGGCTGTGAGCATCCCAGTCCCGCACCCGAGGTCGACGATCCGCTTTCCCTGGATGTCCCGGTGTCTCATCTCGATGTACCATATGACTTCAGCGGCAAGCTGCGCCGGAAGCCTGTACTGCTCGTAAGCAATATTCGGTCCCTCGAACTCTCTGATCGTCTCGAGAAGGATCTCGAGCTCTCTCTTCGACCTGGGGGGATGCCGCCCCTCAAGCCCGCTGCCTGAAGGCTCCGCCATTGCGATCCTCCAACCGCTTACTTCTTCGCCTGCTTGATGATCTCGATCATCTTCCATGCCTCAGCCTCGTTCAGGACTGGCCTGTTCGGGTCCTGCTGGGAATCCGTCGCGATCCTCGGGCATCCGGTTACGATGAAGGATTCTATGAATGGGAGTGACGCAAGCCTCTCGGGGCCAACGTCATCCCCCACTAGAAGATGCACCTCCTTGCCGGCCGCCCTAAGCTCCGCAGCAATTTTTTCGGCAGAGCGCACGCTTAACTGTCCGGGCTTCGTCACCACGATGACCCCAAAACGCTTGGTCTTCGCGGCCTCCATTATTGCCCACCATCGCCGCGAAAGAGTCTTTTTCATGATCTCGGCGGTGCCCCTCAACTCGTTTCTGTAGGGATCCGCTACAAAGACCTCCTTTTCCACATCCATCGCGACACCGAGAGGGTGGAACTCCCCCCCTCCTATGAATAGGAACGCGTCCACCTCGCCTTCTATCCTCTTCGCTCCGCCAGTCCGGCAGCCAAGCACAAGCCCGCCTGTCTGCCTGTCGACAACTGGCACAAGCCCTGCAGCCTCCAGTGCACTTGCGAACTCTCCAACATACTCGATGTGCTGGACATTCGCGAGAACCCCGACCCTTCTGAAGCCCCTCTTCTTCAATTCGGACGCCGCCAGGCTGGCGAGGTCCTTGACATCAACCAGGTGAGGGGCCGGCAGGTAAATTGTGTGAATCTTCTCTGCCCCCTCGATGAACTTTTTGTGCCCTATGTGGATCACCATGTCCGCACCAATCATTGCGGCCCTGTCGTCCTCCAAATCGCACCCCCCGTAGCATGGGTTTATTGAGATGTAGACCTCGCAGAACTGTGAAAGCCTCGAGACGAACTCCGCGAGGAACTGCTTCAGCCCATCGGGGGCCTGTACAAAAACCCTCTTTGCCCCCCTGCTAGTCACCTCCCCAGCCGCCCTCTCGACTTCAAAATCGTACACTTCTTCCTCACCCTCAAAAAACAGGGGCTGTCTGACGGGGGCTTAAAATGGGACGAGGGGGCTTTCTGCCCTTCAGGCCACTTCAACTACCCTGCAGGGCATTGGCATCTTAGCGCAAGCTAGCTTCAGCGCCTGCTTTGCCACATCCTTCTTGTCTGGAGTGACCCTGACGTCAATTATGGGCTGCAGCGCCCTGAACCTGGCAGCGGTGCCAGCCGGTTTCCCGAAGGACCTCCTCATCCCGTCCTGAAGCCTGTCCGCCCCTGCGAATGCCATCATCTTGTTTTCCCTGAGTACCTGGTGCGGGTATGCCCTGACCTTCAGGTGGAAGCCCTTTTCGCCCAGGACGGTCTGCAGGTGCTTGGTCGCGATCACTCTCGCGGCCTCAAGCGCATTGTGCCTGATCTGTCCAGCCTCCAGCGGGATCAGCCTGACGAGTGCCTGGAAGTCGCCGTTCGGATCCCCATAATCGAACTTGGTGATCTTCGACCCAGGGACGCCCCTGATGTACTCCTTTCTGGTGTAAGCCGGCGTGTCGAAATACCGGTAGCAGTGTGCCGGTCTCTCTGGCATGATTATTCCTCCGAACACTTCCAGATGGAAGTGAAATCCTTAGTATTTTAGCTTTTCCATATTCTAGTTGAACCTTGCCCCATCCGCTCCATCCTTATCACCACAAGGCTCTCGAATTCGAAATCCCTGCGCCCCACCACCTTGGCATCAAGCCCTTCCGACTCCGCCCTCTCTATGCTCTCCACTATCCCATTGAGGCTTGACTGGAGCATGTATGCCCTCCCCCCCGGGCTCAGGAAATCTCCGACCTCTGAGATGAACCTGTCTATGATCGCCCTGCCTGACGCCCCGCCGCTCCAGGATAGATCAGCCGGGGTCCCGTCCCCATCAGGGAGGTAAGGGGGGTTCATCATTATCAGGTCGAACTCGCCGCGAATTGGCGAGAAGAGGTCGCCGACGACCACATGGACCTGCATCCCGTTCCTCCTGTAGTTTGCGAGTGTATTCATCGCAGCCACCGGGTTCAGGTCAACCGCGACCATGCCCCCTACGCGGCTGGCTATGCTCAGCCCGACAGCGCCCGTTCCGGAACAGAGCTCGAGCCCTCTTTCAGCCTTCTCCCCGCTCACCGCGTCCATCAGCAGGAAGGTGTCCTCTGAAGGAGGGTACACCCCCTCAAAGACTCGTATCTCGAGCCCCCTTATCCTCAACGCCGCCCTCCCCCCATCTCGAAAAGACTCTGCTCATCTCCAAGAAATCGCTCGGGCTGAGCTCGAAGACCCTCTTATCGAGCAGGCTGCCCCTGCTGCCGCCCTCAAGCGCACCCCTCCCGATGCCTGTCGACTTGGAGAGCGTCTCAAGGGCCTTTCTGAGGGTCCTCCTCCTCTGGGAGAATAGGAATTTGAGCGTGGCGTCCAGCGCCGCCCACTCTGCCGCCTTGGGCGCCCCTGTCTTTTTTATGGCCACAACCGTGCTTTCGACGCTCGGGGCAGGGTAAAACGACTCCGGAGGGAAGTTGGCGACTGCCCTGACCTCGGCCAGTAGCGATACTGCCACACTCAGCCTCGAGTAGTCTGGGTCAGATGGCTTTGCCCGAAGCCTGTCCGCAACTTCCTTTTGGTAAGTGAACACCCCGAACCTGAAGCCCCTATCCGAGAGGAGCTTGAAAGTTATAGGGGTCGATATCGCGTAGGGAAGGTTCGAGACGACCTTGTCCGCCTCCGGAATGTCGATCCGCAGGATGTCTGCCTGGACGATCTCCACGTTAGAACCAGAGAACTTGCCCGCCAGATATTTTGCGGATGCCGGGTCGCTCTCGACGGCTATGACCCTGCCAGCCCTCTTGCTGATCTCCTCTGTCAGCGTGCCGATACCTGGCCCGATCTCGAGCACGGTCTCATCCCCGGAGATCCCCGCAGAGTCCACCAGACACCTGATGAGCGCGCGGTCCACGACGTAGTTCTGACCACGGGCTTTGCGCGGCCTTATGCCCGCCTCCTCCAACGCCCTCTTTGTGATCGCTAGAAGCGACCGGTCGATCAAGATCAGAATTCCTTCCTCATCGGCGGCTTTGTGAAGATGTAGTACTTGTCCTCGTTCATTATCTCCTGCATTATCCTCTTCACGACCGTCTTCTTCGGATCCGGTATGCGCGTTCTGCTCTGGATGTCGTCGAAGCTTGCGAAGGGTCCTTTCTTCCTCTCCTCGAGGATCTGCCACATCGCCTTCTTGCCAATCCCTGGGAGCAGCTCAAGCGAGTGCATTCTGGTGGTGACCGGGCCCGCGTTGTTGAAGAACGAAACGAACCTCTCCGTGTTTTTGGTCACGAGCTCTTCTATGACGCTCGGGAGCTCGTCCTTGGCATTCTGGGTGAGCTCTTCGTAGTCGATCCTCCTCTTCACGTGGTCAATCTTGTCCCTGCCCCACTTCCCTATCGCTATTAGCTCCCTGTGCTGGAAGGACGCCCCCGGGACCGGGATCAGCTCGAGGAGTGTAAAGTACTCCGTCCCTACTGCTTGGACCAGCGGCTCCCTCCTGTATAGGGGCCTGGTGTCTCTCGGATGTCCGTAGGGGAGGTGCTCCAGGACCACAGCGAAGTCCTCAAACTTTCTCGGCTGATCCCTCGGGCTGCTCATAAACCTCACCGTTCTTCAATTGCTCTATTTACATTATTGAGCGTATTAAAATAGTTATAGACTTACCTGAACATATTGATGATGCTCAGGAGCTTCTCGAGCTCGGAGGGAAGGACGGGCCTGCTCTCTGCAGAAAATATCGTCCTAAGCTCCTCGACACTCGTAGGCAGGATGTTTACGATCTGCGTCGCTAGCGTCCCTGAAATGCCCTCCTCCTTCAGCCTAGCCAAGAGCGCGTCTGCCTTCTCGGCATCTATCTTTGAGAACTTGGACGCGCAGTCATAGGTAAGCTTCTGGAGGTGGCTCAGCTCCCCGTCCTTCTGGCGCTGCTCCAGCAGCATTTTGACCTTGGGGAGTGTAACCTCTTCTTCCTTCACAATCTCTCTGGGCATTTACTGCCCCTCTATTGGCTTTATGTGCTCAGGTCTTGCGATGATAGTCTTCTCGAACCCGCCCATGTGGACCCTGACCACGTATGCCCTGCCCCTGCTCTCGACCACAGTGCCGGTCCTCCCGTGGAACCTCCTGTGCGGCATCCCCTTGACCGTGGATGGGTCTATCTTGATCACGACCTTCTCGCCCTCAGCATACTCCCTGAGTATCCTGTTGATGGGGGATAGTCCCCTCTCTCTCGGACCCTTCTTAAGAAGGGTTCTGGTCCTGTTCCTGTAACCAACCGAATGCCTCATCTCTACACACCCTCGTTTACCGCAATCACGTCGAGCTCAGTGCACCTCGCCCCGCAGCCAAGGATCTCCGAGACGCTCGGGGTCGTCCTCCCCCCGTCCCCTGAGATCAGCTCCTTAACGTAGAGCCCGCCCTGGCAGCGGACAACGAGCTCAAGGTGCCTAGGGTCGATCATCTTGATCGACATCTCATAGACCTTCTTGAGCCTGAGCCTGTCAGCCCGGCGATGCAGCACTCTGTTCGGAGTTAATTGATTTATAACACATCCATTAAAGCTTTTCCCCAACGCTCGGGCCTCTTCCTCGCCTATGTCGCGGTCCAGCTCAACGAGGGCGCGATAGACCTTCTCGGCAACCTTGGCCCCCTCCTTGAGCCTCCTTACAGTCCTCCTGTCCGAGAGCCTGAGCCCAACGACCTCCACCATCCCGTTCCCACCTTTGTTTATCTCTGCCTCGACTGCCCTGAGATCCAGCTCTCTTACCTTCGGCTCCCTGACCTCGCCCACGAAGGGCCTCCCGTTCCCGCTCATTATCGCGTCCACGTCCTCCCTGCCTGCCCCGTGGAACTTTGTCTCCTTCCCCCCGGCTGCCCTGAGGATAGGCCCGCACACTATCTCCTCCACAGATATCGGATAGATCTTTCCGGTGCCGTGGCAGACCTCGCACCCCTTCCCCCTGCAGTGTACGCAGTCCCACTTCGACTGGGGTATGCCCCTGGCGAGCTTCCTGTACCTGCCGAAGACGAACAGGGGCATCGGACTGACCTCCACCACAGGCCCGGGTATCCCAACTGTAACGACCACGTCGGGCTTTGAGAACTCGACCTCCCTCCCCGTTGCCTTGGAAACCAGCTTCCCGATCTCCCTGCTGGTCTCCATTTTCATGGACTCTCCGAACTCGATTCCGAACTCCGACTTCAGCGCATCCTCACGCTCGGCCAGCTCCCCGGAAACCTTCACGCCGATGAGGAACGTCCTGTACTCGTACCCATCAAGCGCCCTGACTACCTCCGCCGCGTACTCGCCAATCCTCTCCATTATCCCGCCGCATATGTGGCAGACGTCACCAGCCTCTGCCCCTACCAGGTTTGCGGCAGGTTGGTGGGCGCCTCCTGCTGCAAGTGCCCTCAGTACCTCTTCTTCGGACCCCTCCCCCCTCTTGAGCCCCATGTGCGCCTCCATGGTAATCACCAGCTTCAGCGCAAAGCCCCTCTCCCTGTTTGTGATCCCCCTGCCGAGCCCGCCGAACTGCCTCCCCAAACAGCTGTCGCAGAGCGGGTACTTCAGGAGCATCGATCTTGCTTTCTCGATAAGTGACATGGCCAACACCGGAGAACTCGTGATTACCTTCCACCGGGCAAGTGGATATAAACCTTGATCCTCCACTTAAGGATGCGACCTGTCCACCACATTGTTGACGATCACCGCAGCTTGATCCGCCGTCATCTTCCTCACACCGAGGCGGAGTGGCTCGAAGCCTGACCTCCTCAGCCCATCGGCGACCTCTGCCTCTACCCCCCTGCACCCGAAGACCACTGAGATCTCGCTCCCTATCCCGTGCGTGCTCCCCGGCCCCTCAAAAAAGTATTTTTTGCCTTGGAGCCTCGGTGCCAACTCTTCGATCCTAGCCCTCTTCGCGATCACCCCTTGGAGTATCCTCGTTCTGCCCCCCTCCTCCCCCCTCCTGAGACCCGCCCTCAAAATCCCTGAGAGTGACTGCTCGTCGGGCCTCACATTCCTCATCCCCCATCCTTCAAAACTGACCAGCACCTCGTCGTCAAAAAGGACCGCGGCCCAGACGTCCTTCCTGGTCCCATGCGATAGCAGGAGGGCTCCTGCGACGAACCTGGTCAGCAGTCCCCCGTGGACAGAGAGATCCGCCTTTCTCGCGAGAAGCAGGAAATTCCGCAAGGCAATGCCCCTAGTGCTTCGGGATCTGTCCGCCCTTCATTCCGGGAAATCTCTTCTGTTTGGTGACCATCTGCTTGACGAACTTCTTGCTCATCTTGTACTGGTCGAGCAGCTCCCTTATGTCCTTGGGAGTTGTGCCCGACCCTCTAGCAATCCTCCTCATCCTGGACCCGTCGATTATGTGGGGCTCCTCGAGCTCTTCTTCGGTCATGGACTGCATTATGACCATCCACTTCTTCATCCTCTCCTCCGAGAGATCCATCGCCTCCTTTGGGAGGCTGAGCCCCATTCCGGGTATTGACTGTAGGATCTTGCTCAACGGCCCCATCCTCCTGAGCGCCTGCATCTGGTTGTAGAGGACCTTCAGTGTGAACCTCCCGGAAGCTATCGCACTCAGGTCCTTGGACATTGAGGTGGTCTTCTGGACCTCCTTGACCTTCTCGACCAGAGCCTCGATGTCCCCCATCCCGAGGAGCCTGCCCACGAACCTAGGCGGGCTGAATGGCTCGATCTCTTCTATCCCTTCGCCAGTCCCTATGAACCTTATCGGAGCCCCTGTCGCCGCTACCGCCGAGAGTGCCCCCCCGCCCCTAGCAGAGCCGTCCAGCTTCGTCAGGAAGATGGTTCCTATCTTGGTCGCCTGGTTGAACGCCTCAGCCTGCTGCATGGCCTGCTGCCCTATAGTGCCGTCCAAGACAAGTATTATCTCGTCCGGAGAGATCGCCTCGGCGATCTCCTTCATCTCGTTTATTAGATCGCCCTCATTCTTGTGCCTCCCGGCGGTGTCCACAATTATGAGCTCGATCCCCTTCTCCTTCATCCTCTGCACTCCGTTCTTGGCGATTTCCACAGCATTGGGGTTCCCCTTCTCCCCGTAGAACTCCGCGCCAGACCTGTCCGCAAGCTGCTTGAGCTGGTCGTACGCCCCGGCCCTGAAGTTGTCGGCGCAGACTACGCCCACAGAGAGTCCCTGCTTCTTGTGGAACCATGTAAGCTTCGACGCTGTTGTGGTCTTCCCTGAACCCTGAATTCCCACGAGCAGGACCACTGTGGACCTGCCTCTCTGGTACTTGGGAAGCTGTGCCCTCTCGCCCCCAAGGAGACCTGTCAGCTCGTCATACACGACCTTGACCGCGAGCTCCCTCCTTGTGATGCCAGGCGGGAGCTCCTCCTCGAGTATCCTCTTCTCGATCCTCTTCGAGAGCTCTGAAACAAGCTTCACATTTACGTCGGACTGTATAAGGGCGCGCTGGATGTCTCTGACCAGTTCCTTCACAGCCTTCTCGTCGACGACAGGGGTCCTAAGGATCTTCTTTATGGCATTCCCGAGAGAGCTGCTGAGGCTGTCCAATACCATCTGGCACACCTTGCTTTACAGGTGATGAATTAGCGTAGTTCCCTAAAATGCTTTGGGAGTCGGAAAAAAGAACAGGTTTTACTTTACCCTCATTATATGTTTCTCATTCAGTATGTCCCAGTACTCGACCTCAGCACCTGGGGCTATCTTCGCCATTACCTCCTCGTCTTTCGGCTTCTTTACCTCAAACGTCTCATAGCTCTCCAGATCCATCAGCTGAACCGAGTCTGGCGTGATTGAGATGACTTGGGCAGCCCTCTTCTCCACTATCGGCACGTCTACCCTCTGGTCTGCAGGTGCAACGATGTTTCTCTTAATGCCATCAAAGATGCCGACCGCAACAACCCTGCCTTTCGCTGAGCCGTGCTTTCCGGTCTTCGACTTCTCCATTGAGACGACCCTACAGGGCACACCGTCTATGACCACGAAGCTGCCCTCTTTCAGGGAGCCAATTTCAACAGGTTTCGTTGACATCAGTCTCTACCATCCGCTTGTTTTTGAGTAAATGGAATAAGTAAATAAATCTTATGATACTCTCAAGTCCAGTTACTGCAAGAGAAGTCACAAAGGCACCTTACCATGACAGAACCAACCGCATTTTAGCAGGATGAGGGGAAATCCGCCCATCAATTCAGTCAGCGCTCAAACCGGGTTTTTGCCAACTCATGTCTAATATCCGACAGCGGGACTTCTATAGTTTCTCCAAATTGTTCTGAATTATGCTTTTTCAGAATAATTATTTAAAAATGAAGAAATAATTGTAAAACTTTATTAAATGCGAATGAGCTTCTATGTGCAGGAGAATTATCTATGGACAATGATTTGAGGAGAGAGCTGATCGCAAGATCCCCCATAACCATGGGAAGCCTCAGGAAGCTGAACATCGCTGCGGGCGCACTCCACTTGGTGCAAGGAATTATCATGCTGGCCTTGGGCACCCTCTTAGCATGGGAACGGGACATTTACACCTTCTACCTCAAGTTCGAAGTGATTCCGTCTGCCCCTCCTGTCTTCCAGGTTGTTCCAAATCCTCAGGTCGCCTTCACAATCACGTATCTGGGAGTGATACTGGCATCTTTCCTTCTGATCTCGGCAGCCACACACATGATTATCGCATTCGCAAGGACCAGGCAATACACAGAGTACCTGAAAAGAGGGATGAACCCTTACCGCTGGTATGAGTACGCGTTCTCAAGCTCGATCATGCTCGTGATCTTGGCTACGTTTGTCGGGGTCTGGGATCTGTGGTCCCTCGTCATGATCTTCGTACTGAATGCGATGATGATAATGTTCGGTTACCTGATGGAGAAGATCAACCAGTATACGAAGAAGATCGATTGGTCTCCCTATTTGTTGGGCTGCATCTCTGGGTTCACTCCGTGGGTGGTCATGGCGGCTTACTTTGTAGCCGCTCTGAATTCAACTGGCACAAGCCCCCCGACATTCGTCTACTTGGCTCTCGTCCTTTATTTCATAATGTTCAACACATTCTCGATCAACATGCTCCTACAGTACAAGGGGATCGGCAAGTGGAAAGACTATCTCCATGGCGAGAGGGTCTACATTTTATTGAGCCTCGTGGCGAAAACAATCTTGGCTTGGCTGGTTTTCATTGGCATATTTGCACCATTCTAAACACTCCTTTTTTCCAAGGATCTTCGATAAAAATAAGCCTCAACACGACTTGCCCAAGAGTTAAGGCGTACGGGGAGTCCCTCGGCGAAATCAGCGTAAAGGACTTGGCCCAACCCATCCTGAAGAACCCTATTTATGTCATAGCTTCCTCGAAGCTAGGTCCTGAGTGTGTCGTTCCCTGCGCGGTTGTATCGGCAGCTTGGACAGAGGCTGGCATGGTCGCAAGGAGCATTCTCAACTGGTTCCCTAGCACCTGCTTCACTTATGAAGGTTCATCAGACAGCAAATTATGAGAACACAATTTTGGATTTTAGGCTCGATTTCATTCAAAGAATAATCGGTCAAAACGAAAAGTAAAATAGAAGTATGAAGTACTAATGAATGGGTATAAAAATGGTAGACTTCGTTTCTGTCATAATAAACCTAATCGTCAGCGTAATCATTCTGTCTCCGGTGCTCTGGCTCGTAGGTAGGTGGCGTGTCGGCAAAGACAAGGCCAAGTTCACAGACGCGATCTGGATCGTTGTGATCGGGACTATCGTGGGAACAATATTCGGCTACTTCGGGTTGGGACTGATCGGAACAATAGTCATGATAATTATCTGGCTGGCTCTGATCAAGCACTTCTTTGACTGCGGGTGGCTCAAGGCATTGCTGATCGCAATCCTGACGGTCGTGGTCTTCATAATCATCGGCATAGTGTTGGCACTGCTCGGCTTTGCGCTTTTGGCAATCATTTAGCATCCTTTTTTTTGCGTCTTGATTTTCGGTTCACCAGAACCCCGTTATATCTATTTTGCAAAATGACCGAACTCGTGCTTATTCATTTGATTGCATTCGGGACAGATCAGTCCTAAATCGGAAAATAAAAAAAAGATCGTTTTGCTATCTGTGGTGGTGTTCGGGCATGCAATACCTGCACCCGTCATAGCCTCTCGCAAGGGCCTCCTCAAGGTCACAGAAATAGACCCTGTTCCTGACGGCAATCCTGTGGGCCCACTCACAATCCTTCTTATGGATCTCCATATGCTCGGGGGACTTGTTTGCCACGTATGGTGCATATGCCCCTACGCCCGAAGTCTCTATATTTGCGGCAACCAATGCTTCCGGCTCATCGATGAGGAGCTTGGTAAATGTCGCCTTGACTTTCACCGTGGTTCCTGGCAGGTTCTCCTCAATGACGGCAGGGAAGAGCACGATCGGCGGCAGGCTCTCTACTATCCTGTCTATGAGCCAGTTGACGAAATAGTTCAGCAGGAACTCAGGTATCTCCCAGTCGAGCGGTATCGAGATGTCTAGGTCAAGTATGTCAACGACAAGCTGATTCTTGTCGTCCAAGTAAACCTTTGCAGAGGCCGAGTCTATGTTGATGACCAGATTGTTGACGGACAGGCTGAATATCTCCCCAGTGTAGGTCTCTGTGTCGACGTCCCAGAGCCCCCAGAAAAGCGACGTAGTGGTCTGTATCTTGACTAGCGCCCTCATCCAAGCGTCGATCGAGGCGCTCCCTGCGATCTCCACGACATTGCCTGGCTTCAGGTCGAAGTCAAACTTGCTGAACCTTATTGTGGCTCCGAACTCCGCCCAGACCCGCTTAATGTCTATCTCAGTGCTGACGAGCCCCAGCGTGCAGGCAGCCACCACCCAGTCGGCGAGCTCGTCCAGCCAGTCAACAATCGAGGGCATGTCAAAGTCGTGGCTACCCGTTTGAGTAATCGACTTTGGGTGCGTCGTCCTGTCCCACCAGAAATCATATACTCTGTGCATTGCCCCCTCGTTGACGCCTACACCGATGTGGCTCCCGTCCGTGAAGTCCAAGACCGAATTGATGTCACCGCCGTTGTAGCCGAGCAAGTTGACTGCGACGCAGAGTGTAGACGGATTCAAGATGCGGAAATTCCCCAGCCCGATGGTGAGCTTGTTCTCGTCACCCGCTGGCATCCTCGGTAGCTCGGTGGCAAATAGGACCGGGCTCAGATCCAGGGTGGTGAGGTCCTCCGTCAAATACTCGTGCATCGCGATCGTCAGTATCTCGTTCAGCCTGGCTATCACATTGGCTGGGAGGTGGTAAGTGTCGTTCAGCTCGATGTCGTCAACTCTCGCGCTCAATAGGTCGATCTTCAGCCTGCGGGTTGCTTGGTCGAATGACGGGGAGACCCCCACAGTGAACTCGACTTCGATCTCAAACTCTATCCCCCCCAGCACAGTGAACTTCGCCTGCCCCCTCACATTCATCCGCAAGTGCATGTCTGCCGTGGCTTCGATCGTCGGGGGCTTCGGAAGGGAGACCTCGTAACCTATCACCGTGAACTCCTTCAGGCTGTCTGGCACGTTCGGTATGGGGAGCGTGTAAGTCCCCTTGAGCACGGGGAATGCGCCTATGCAATGGCCAACCTTCATGAACTTATTCAGGAGCTCTTCCCTTACCTCCAAGACGACGTCGTATCCTCCTGTCTGCATTAGCCCCCGCCCCCGAGCGACTTCTCGCATCTGCCCGTCTCCTTGTCTATGCGTACATGTATCTTCAACGGCTTCCCTTCCAAAACGCGTCTGAGGTACCAGTTCTTGGCTTCTGGCGTCTTCGTGACGATCTCCCTCAGATCAGCCCTCACTTTTGAGTTCAGCCTCTCCATCACCTTGTTCCTAAAAGCGCTGTCTACCTTGATTCCCTCCTTCTTTAGGGTGCCATGAAAATCTTTTTTCAGGCGTTCCTCAAGCGAAGGATCGCTAGCCATCCGCTTCCTGATTTGCTCCAACTCTGGCAAGTCTAATCCAAGAGAAGCACTTTTATCGACTTTTGTTTTTTTCAATAATAACACTACCAAAAAGTTCTAACTATCGATTAACAGGAATGTTATATAAGTATTCTCGTTCTACAAATGAACAAAAGCATGCGGTAAAAGAGTAGATTCTGAATTGCTTTCACTGGGTCGAGAGAATCCCTTTTTCTTTTTGATTTCTCGGCGCCCTTCGTTCCGCCCCCGGTGTCCGTCTGTGTGGCGTGGGGGGATCCGCGCGAAAAAGTTTGATTTAACAAAAGAAAAAATAAATAGAAAACGGGGAGTTGCCATTACCAGGCACTCGACGGATCCTGCTTCAGCTTCGCCACCAGATCTTTCGTTACTCCCACTGCTGCTGAAGCGTCGTGAGGTCTTGCGTCTGCGCCTATCGAGAGCGCCCACTCCTCGGTTACTGGGCCGCCTCCGACGATTATCTTGACCTTGTTCCTGGCTCCTGCTTGGGTGAACATATCGATCACTTTCTTCATGGCTGGCATCGTTGTGCTCATCAGCGCAGACATCCCGACGACCTCTGCCTTGTTCTTCTTCGCGGTCTCAAGGAACTTCGCAAGCGGCACGTCCTTGCCTAGGTCAATCACGTTGAATCCCGCAGCGCTGAGCATGATCTTGACCAAGTTCTTCCCTATGTCGTGGATGTCTCCTTCGACCACTCCGAGGACGACTTTCGCAGGCACAGCAGTCTTGTCCGCCTTCATGTGGGGGGTAAGCACTTCCACCGCCGCGTTCAGCGCATTTGCGGAGCAGAGGACCTCAGGGACAAAGTACTCCTTCTTTTCGTACTTCTGGTTAACTACACTCATCGCGTCGCCGCCGTACTTGGTCACGAGCTCGTATGCGTCTAGTTTCGCCGCGACCGCTTCGTTTGCCCACTTGGCAGCCGCTGCCTCGTCCCCGTCAACTATTGCCTTTACAAACCCATTTATGATTTCCTCTCTAGTTGCCATCTCTAACACCTCACACATAAACCATGCATCTTGCTACTTCGACCATCGCCTTGAAGTTCGCGGTCGGAGTCCTCGGTGGGATGCCGCATGAGGGCATCAGCACATCGACACCCTTCCTTATCGCATCAATCGCCGCCTCCCTGACCTTCTGAGGCGTGCCGAATAGCAGCGCAGTAATCGTCGGTACGCCACCGACTACGGCTATCTTGTCGCCCACGATAGCCTTTGCAAAGGCGGGGTCAACTTGGGCATCAATCGAGAATGCGTCGAATCCAGTGTCCGCAATGTATGGCAGATAAGCCGAAGTGTTGCCACAGATGTGAAGCACCACGGGCGCCCCGATCTTCTTAGCCATGTTCTGGTAGACTGGAACCATCACGTCCCTGAAGAACTGTGGCGACAGGATGTCCGAGGTCGCAGATGGGTCTGCTATGCAGACAATGTCGGCTCCGCTCTGGAGTGCCTTCTTGCAGTCGTCGATGTTCATCTCGGATATGCGCATTAGCGCCTCTTTGACCTCCTCCAGCGGTCTCTTCTTGGTCCATATGCAGAACTTCTCAATCCCGAAGATGTGCCCGGCAACCGTGAACGGCCCGGTAACTTGGTTGATCACGGGCAGGTAGTCGCCATACTCCTTCCTGAGCATCTCCTCGACCTTGTGCTTCAGCGGAAACCTGCCGGTCTCAATAATGTTCTCCGGAATCTTGAGATCCTTCAGGTCATTGAAGGCGTGCGTCTCTACGCTGGGATGCCTGTCTATCCTTCCCCAGTTGATCTTGCACCCGAAGGCCTCTGCTTCGACACAGAGGTCGAAAGGCAGTTTGAAACCCTCTAGCCCTATTACCTCCCAGGCAGCGGCTGCGAGCTTGAAAGCAAGCTGCGGATCCCTGTTCGCCTCAGGGAACGGCGCATTCACTGCATTCATCTGTTCGACTGTTGCTGTGGTCAGCGTGTCCATGCAGCTTATCCTGTCCGCCCGCTTTTTGTTGCCTGTGACGCAAAGAAGGGCACGTTTACGCGGCGTCATTTCGGCCATATAATCACCTCCGCTTTTTATCTTGATTCTTTTATATAAAGAATTTCAAGGATGGAATATCCATCCTTTATTTTATGGGCTGCCTGTCGATCTTTTTCTATTCCTGTCCCCCCTTGATGCGAAGAAGTTATAAAACAGCCTTAGTTGCAAACTACTAACGGAGTATGAATGTTTTGAAGATCTCGAGAGTAGGGATCGTCGCCAAGCCGAATTCTGAGGAGGCTGCGAGGGTAGCCTTGGACGCGGGGCGCTTTCTCTCATCGAATGGGATCGAGGTGGTCCACTATACGGGGGTGCCGAAAGTGGATGGTTTTGAGTGGAATACCCCAGAGGTGATGTCAGCCGATCTAGTTGTAGTTGTGGGCGGAGACGGCACAATTATGCGGACTGCCCAAGTGGTGGGATCGACACCAATACTCGGGATAAAGGTCGGGGCGCGGGGTTTTCTCTGTGAGACGATCCCAGAAGAAGCTGCCGAAACTCTAACCCGCGTCTTAGATGGCAAGACCTATCTCGAATACAAGACCCGACTCTCGGTCGTCTTCAAAGGGAGTCCGCTCCCTGACGCACTGAACGAGGTGCTTGTAACCTCTGCGAGGCCTTCGAAGATAATCCGATTTTCAGTTTCTGCAAACGGTAAGCACATTCACCGTGGGATGGCCGACGGAGTCATTGTGTCAACGACTACTGGGGCGACCGCATACGCCCTCTCCGCCGGCGGCCCGCTCATCGATCCTGACTTGGACGTAATTGAGCTGGTCTTCGTTTGTCCTCTCCATCACGGGGTGCGCCCAGTAATCCTTCCCTCCTCTGCAAGGGTCGAGATCAGTTTATTGCCAGGCTCATCCGGCGGGTTGCTGATCTTGGACGGTCAGACCTCTGTGGATCTAGATGAGGGCGGGCAAGTCTTCGTGGAGCGGTCGAGGTCGCCAGCAGTCTTCCTGAGGACCGCCCCTGCGGAATTTTATGAAAAAGTGAGGAAATCGCTGAAGATGGGGTTTGAGGCATAGTGGGATCCAAGACCTATGTGCTCGACACGTCCGCAATAATCTACGGGTTCAACCCGCGCGTAGTCGAGGGGACGCATTACATAACCCCTGGTGTCGAGGCCGAGCTCTATGCTGGAAGGACGCGTTCTGTGACAGAGGTCTCGATCGCGAGCGGGCGCCTCAAAGTCAGGGCGCCGCGCCCCGAGTTCGTGACCGTAGTCAAGACCCGTGCCTCCTCGACCGGGGATCTCACCGTGTTGTCTGAAACGGATCTCGAGGTCGTTGCACTGGCTCTCGAGCTAGACAGTGAGGGCGAGAGCGTACTTGTGGTGAGCGACGACTACAGCCTGCAGAACCTCTGCACACTCCTCTCGATCGACTTCAAGCCGATGGTCACAAAGGGGATCTCTGAGGAGTTCTGGTGGTTCCTCTACTGCCCCGCATGCGGTGCAACATACGACCAGTCCAAGAAGCTAACCTCCTGCCAGGTGTGCGGACATTCGTTGAAGAGGAAGGTCTACAGCAAGAGGAAGATCACCGGGTCCTTCTGAGCCTCGCGATGAAGTAGCCTGGCGCTTCGCAAAGGTCTGGGTCAAACCTGATGCACTCCTTGAACCCTATGCCGGATCCCGCCCCGCTCACCCTGATCGGCGGATCATCAAGCTCAAGCCCGAGCTCCTCAACCGCGAACCTAACCACCCCCTCATTCTCATGAATCGTCAGGGTGCACGTAGAGTACACGATCACGCCCCCGGGCTTAACAATCCTTGCGGCTACCCTCAAGAACTGCTTTTGGAACGCTGCTGACGAGAGGACCTCCGCTGCAGTCGCCTCCTCGTAGAGTTTCGGCCTGACGCCGAGCGCCGTGCAAGGGGGGTCAATGAGCACCCTGTCCGCCCTCAACGTTGGGCGGTCCCTGTCCAAATACCTGGAATCCGCCCTCTCGACAAAAACGGATCTGATCCCCAGGCGCTCGAGCTCCCAAATCATCCTCGCCGCCCTCCTGGGAGAGTGCTCGAAAGCTAGCACCCTTCCCTTGTCACCCTGCAGCTGCGCAATGTGGGCCGCCTTCCCTCCGGGCGCTGCGCACATGTCGACGATTGTCTCCCTTGGCTGGGGATCCAAGACTCTCGAGGTGAGTATTGCAGGAAGGCTCTGTTCCTGGAGCTTACCTTCTGAAAATAAACAGGTCTCCCGTATCGGCGGCAGCTTGTATAAGCTCTGGGTTGTGGAAACGGCTATCCCATTGGCCCCCCGCATTCCAGAATGTATCTTGGAGGTCCCTGATCCGACCAAGTGCCCTCGGGGATCCTCGATCCTTACCGCGTCTCCTATCTTGACCCTCTGCATTCTCATCACGCCTGGCATGTAGAGGTTGCTCCCGAGCATGACGCTCTCAGCAGCATGTTTCTTTGCGGTAATCGAATTCCCTGAGGAATCGACCTTGAACGGCCCCTCGACAGAGATCATTGCCGCCTCCCCGATCTTTTCGTGCGCCCTGCACTCAACCCCGGTTCTTCTGAAGTACCTGACGACCTCCTCCACATCGCCCTTGAGGGTGTTGACCCTTACAGCATACCTCCTCGGCGGGGCGCCGAGCCTTTCCAGCACTGCTTTGAGCCTTGGGCCATAAACCTCGGAAAGCAGTTCCAGCAGCCCCTCGGAATAGTGCTCCCCGCAAATCTCGCACTCCAAGGTCCTTCCCCGGCTACCAAGAGGAGAACAGTTATTTTAGTGTGCCTTCGATAAATCCGTGTGCAGCCTATGCCGCTCGGTATCCTGTCAAGAAAGGAGGAAGGTTTCAGCGCTGAAAGACTGGTCTCGCTCGTGAAATCGAGCCTTAAGGGAGGATCCTACGGGGCCCTTGTCACTTTCATCGGCACCGTTAGGGGGACTACCCGCGGCGGGTCGAGGGTGGTTCGACTGGAGTACGAAGCATACGAGGAGTCGGCTAAGGAATCCCTGCAGAGGATAGCTGAGGAGATCTCCAAGATCGACGGGGTCAGGGATGTTGTTATATGCCACAGATATGGCGCATTCGTCCCAGGCGAAGAGGTTCTCTTGGTTGCAATCGCCTCAGAAAGGAGCGACTCTGGCTTCGAGGCTGTACGCCAGGCCGTGTTCAGGGTCAAGCACGAGGTTCCCATCTGGAAGAAGGAGGTAACAGAGGACGGGAGCTACTGGGTGGGCGTTGAGGGGGCTTGAGCCAGGATAAATTAGCCCAATCCAGCCGATCCGATCCCCGTAGAGTAACTGAATTTTTCGGTGAGGCGCCGAGAGTCTAAAGCCTGATCCCCAAGATCCCTTCGACCGCGTCGAAAACCCTCCAGGATCCGGCGAAGTCCTTCTCCTTCCCTTCCGCGATTTCCCATGCCAGCCTCTCCGCGATCGTCAGCGCCTCTCCAGTCCTCAGGTCATCGTCGAGGCTGCCGAAAAACATGTCCGCATAATCCTTGACGCACACGCTCATGTCCCCCTCGCCCCTGCTCTTCCTGGCGATTTTCGCCCCTTCTCTCAGCGTCTGCAGCTTCCTTTCGGCGCCCTCAAGACCCGCTTCCGAAAACTCGACCTTCTCGCGGTAATGCCTTTGTAGTAAGAATACCCTGAGCGCATCCCCGGAAAACCTTTCCAAGACCTCCCTTATGTATACTGGATGTCCAGTTGACTTTGACATCTTGTCGCCGCCCATGAGCACGAAGTTGTTGTGGATCCAATACTTGACGAAGACCTTCCCGAAAATCGCCTTTGACAGCAGCGCCTCGCACTCGTGATGCGGGTAGATGAGATCCATGCCTCCCCAGTGCACGTCGAACTCGGATCCGAGCGAATCTGTGGACATCACCACGCACTGGATGTGCCAGCCAGGTCTTCCCCTGCCTAAGGGAGAGTCCCATGTCTCCTCCCCCTCCTTCCCCTGCCTCCAAAGCGTGAAATCGAAAGGCCCCCTCTTCGACCCCGCTTCGATCTTGTCCGTGACTGCTTCCTCGACGCTCGAGATGAGCTCTCCGAAACCTCCAGCCTTCTGGACGTCGAAGTATATTGCGCCCCCGGATCTGTAGGCTAAACCCCGCTCGATCAGCTTTGCCGTTGCCTCTGCAATCTTCGGAACAAACTCCGAAACCCTTGTGTAAACCGTCGCCCTCTTGACGCGTAGAGCGTCCATCTCCTTGAAATATTCTTGGATAAAGTATTCCGCGATCTCCCTCGGGGTTTTCCCTTGAGCGACTGCGCGCTCGGTTATCTTGTCATCTATGTCCGTGAAATTCTGCACGTGAATGAAGTCGTAACCGAGCGCCTCGAGGTATCTCCTGAACACGTCGAAGTTTATGTAAGTCCTGGCGTGCCCTATGTGGCAATAATCGTAAACCGTCGGCCCGCATATATACGCTTTCACGACTCCTGGCTCAGATGTTATCAGCTCCTCTTTTCTGCCGCTCTTGGTATTGAATACCTGCAAATTATCACCCCAACTCAAGCCCGGCGAAAGCGACTGCCCTGCTGCGATCGATCTTCAGCGGGGCGCCCAGATATAGCCTTCTGATCTTCTCCTCATAATTGATGTGCCCGATCCCTTCCTCCAGCACCACCGCCTTGGTATTCGGCCCAGCGAACAACAGCGATGCGAACAGGAGCTCATGACCCGCACCTCTGTCATCCGAGATCACAGGTCCGACTGAGGGCTCAACCGGATCCTCCCTCACTATTGCGAATCCATCGCACCCGCCAGGCTTCAGAACCGACCCCCTCTTCGCAAGCTCTTTGATTACTCTATGCCTTTCATAGCCGAAGCATTCTTGGTCCATCCGAAGCATCGATTCCTCCAACTCCGCCCCGACGATCAACCCCGCGCGCCTCAGGTTCCACTCGCGATCCTTCAATGACACCAGGTAGCCCTCAAGGTCGGACCTGAATCCGTTTGCTTCATAGAAGTCTGTCGTTCGCTCGTAAGAAAAAAGGGCAACCGTCCTCTTGTTTTCGAGCCTCCTTATGCATTCAGAGAGGATCTCTCCGCCAATCCCGTGACCCCTCTCCCTAGGCTTCACAAGGATGTTCGAGATCCATCCAGCGTTCCCGTAATCGAATATCGTGCCCATCCCGATTATTTCGCCTTCATTTGCTGCGACCAGGGTCTTCCCGCCGACCCGGCTGAACCAATGAAAGTCGTCCTCGGTGTAATTCCACCCCTCCTTTTCCGTCATGAGGACGAGTTTCTGGAAATCCTTCGGGTCAGCTTCCCTGATCTCCATCGTTTTCAGATCCCTTGTCCCTGTAGATCTCGTCGCAAACATGCTCCCCGTGGGTGATGAACTTTTTGTCACCCCGTGCATGCTTTATGCTGCAAGGGCCGTAGTCGTCGTCCTCAGCGCCGTACCACTTCTCGCATGACTTGCAACGCATGGCTATTCGCACGCTCATATTTAGTCCGGTCTCCCCGCAGCGATCCAGCTTTCTATACCTTCCCTCACTATCCTTTCCACCAGGGCTTCCTCCTCCTTAATGAGGACACTCCCGAGCTTGATCACGGGGGTCTTGTCGCAGTCGAGCATGAGGAGCTCTGCCATCGCCTCAGAGTCTTTCTCCGTGTCCCTCTCCTCGACGAGGCTCTCATAGTCGAGCCCCATTGTGACCAAAACCCTGTTCAGAATGAACTTGGCTATAGGGCATCTCGTGCACGAAGGGGACTTGTAAAGCTTGATCTTGCCCATCTTCTCACCGCATTACCCATTTTGCATCAAGTGATTTATCTATCCTGCGCAGGTAACTGCCCTGTGCCTTACCTGTAGATCGAAGCTCTCAGCGGGTACCTCCTGACAAACTCACTCTCCACCTCGATCCTGAGCTTCTCGTCCAGCTCCCGCTGTGCTTTGGACACCGCCCTGAGATCGGGGTGCTGCAGGAAGGGCCCTCCTAAGACACCCGCTGCTCCGGAGTCGATCCTGTCTAAAGGTACCGGGTCGTTCTCAAGGATCTTTCCGATGATCTTCTGCAAGACCTCGGCGCCATTGCGATTTTCCTTTGATATCTTCTCGAAGAGATCTGACGGGACAGGCCTGAATCCAAAAGGGTAGCCTGAGTCGATCGCCGCCCCGAGGTTCTCTGGCTCGAATCTGATCCCAAAGCCGATATTCTCAGACGGGCTGATCATCATCGTCTTGAGCCTGTATCCGAAATCTGGCCCAATGACTATGGCATTCCCTCTCAGGTCCGACGCCATCTGCCAGCCGAGCGGCTTCCTGTTGTACCTATCGAGGATCTCCTGGACGATCTTCTCTGCAGTGAGCATTTCTGGCATATTGCTCCAGTGAGGTATCTCCGACTGCAGATAATAACATTTCTGCACCCCTCAATTTTTCTGCCCGGGTCCAGATGGATCTTCCATTCCTCTTTGCAGACTATCCAGTTTTGTTGCCCGAACAGTCCATGAAGCTTTAATGTACATTTTAGTACAATTATGTTTATATATTTTTATAAAAAACCATTTTGGTACATATTGGTTTGGTGAAGGTCCTTGGACGTCGTGCTTATCCTCTTCACAGTCGGCGGAGCAGCCTTGGCAGTCGCAAACTTCTTTGCCAGTATGAAAAGGAGGTGACTAGTACGGAGCTCTTGCCAATAGTAATCATCTTTGCCTACCTCTCAATAATCCTGCTCATCGCAATTTTCGGAGGTAGGAGGAACAAGGCTGTAGTGGATTTTCTCCTTTCGAACAGAAGCCTTGGGCCTGTGCTGCTGGCCTTCTCCTACACAACAACCTACTTCAGCTCTGCCGCTTTCCTGGGCGGCGGAGGTATGGGCTTTCTTCTCGGGTTCCAGTGGAGTGCTTTTCTCTTCTTTTTCCACATACTCTTCGCGGTATTGGCATGGGCTCTTATTGCCCCTAAGATAAAGCAGTTTGCCGACCTCTCCAACTCGATGACCGTCTCTGAATTCCTGGGCAAAAGGTACGCTTCGAGGGCTCTCCAGCTCGTCTCTGCCTTAGTGTTAATTGTATTCATGGAATTTTATCTGATATCAATATTCAAGGGTGCCGGGAACGTCCTCCAGGTGCTTCTCGATATTCCCTACCCGCAGGCCCTTCTCATAGTTGCGGTCCCTGCATTCCTTTACGCGAGCATTGGGGGGTTCAGGGGGAATGTGGCTGTAAGCCTTCTCCAGGGAGTCCTGATGATCTCATCAGCCCTCGCCTTGATGGGTGGGATCCTGCTGCGGACTGGCGGCTGGGAGAATGCGCTATCGGTGCTGGAGGAAGTGTGCCTCAGCGGGTGGGGGAACGGGGTCTCTCTGCTTTCTTTCCCGGGGCCCGCGCCCTCCGCCGTTTCAGCAGCTGGCGCAACGCTCCCCTACATACTCTCGCTCACATTTGCGATAAGCTTCGCACAGCTGACAAGCCCACACATGGTAGTGCAGTTTTACAGCGCGCGGGACGCCTCTGTCCTTAGGGTGGGAAGGGCGATCGCCCCGATCCTCGTAGCAGTCTTCGCCTTCGCAGTATTCTTTGCCGGTCCGTTTGGATGGGCAGTCATCTCTGATCCAGCCGTGCTCCGGCAGTGTCTTGCAAACCCTGACCTCGTCATACCTTCCATCGCAGTCTCTGTATTCGGCACCGGGTTCGGCTCGCTCCTGCTGGTTTCCATACTCGCCGCCGCGATGTCCACTCTAGCCCCCATATGCATAATGCTATCCGGATCGTTGCTTAGGGACGTGATTTCCGCGGCAAGACCAAATGCAAGCCAGCGCGTACTCCCCTTCAGATTCGCGACCGTGCTGTTCGGGGTTATACCGCTCCTCCTCGCGCTTAACCCGCCCGACCTCATCGTTGGAATTGTGGGTGTTGCATTCTCAGCAATCTCCTCGGCCTTCTTCGCTCCACTGATCGGGGGGCTGTACCTGAGGCGAGCCTCGCGACTAGGCGCGACCGCATCCGTTATCTCGGCAGCATTGACGTGCATAATCTGGCAGCTGTACTTCTACACCGCCTCATTTGTTTACCCGATAATCCCGGGGCTTTTGGTAGGGATATTGGTATACCTTACATTCAATGTGAAGGTGACCAGAAATGGATGAAATGTGGAATAGGAGCTTGGAGTCGCTTGACAGAGAATCCATCGGGAAGATCCAACTCGAGAGGCTCAGGCTGACAGTCAGGCGATCCTACGAACGTGTCCCGTTCTACCGTTCTGCGCTGAAAGGGAGGGGGCTGAGCCCAGATGACATAAGGTCCATAGACGACCTGAGGCGCCTCCCTATGGTCTCAAAGGACGACCTCAGGGAAAGCTATCCTTTCGGACTCCTTGCAGTGCCGAGGGAGGAATGCGTCAGGGTCCACGCTTCCTCCGGGACGACCGGAAAGCCGACCCTCGTACTGTACACCCGTGAAGACCTGCAGAACTGGACTGAGATCATGTGCAGGTGCCTATTCATGAGCGGACTGAGGCGAGGCGACGTCTTCCAGGTGACGCCTGGCTACGGGCTCTTCACCGGAGGTCTCGGTTTCCACTATGGGGGTGAGGCGATCGGTGCGACCGTGATCCCGACAGGGACAGGGAACACCGAGAGGCAGATCAACCTCATGCGGGATCTCGGCACAACGATGATCGCTGGCATAGCCAGTTACGCCCTCCACATCGCGGAGGTCGCATCGGAGATGGGGATCGATGTTAAGAGGGATCTGCAGGTCAGGAAAGGGATCTTCGGTGCCGAGGCCTGGAGCGACTCGTTGATGAGGAAGATCTCGGATGTCTGGGGGATGGACTGCCACGACATATACGGGATGTCCGAGATGTACGGCCCAGGGGTGGGCTGCAGCTGCTCTTGCGGTGGCGGCCTGCACATCTGGGAAGACCACTTCATTGTCGAGATCGTCGATCCTTCGACCGGAGAGCCGGTTGGTCCCGAAGAGGAGGGCGAGGTAGTCCTGACCTCTCTGACGAAAACCGCGATGCCAATGCTGAGGTTCAGGACCCGAGATGTCTCGAAGATCTTGGACGCCGGGAAGTGCGACTGCGGCAGGACACACCTGAGGATAGCGCGTGTCAAGGGAAGGTGCGACGATGCGTTCTCGATCAATGGGGTCAAGGTCTTCCCTGGGCAGGTCGAATACGTCCTGATGAAATATCCTGAGGTAGGCATGAACTACCAGCTGGTGATTGAGAAGGCTGGCGTGCTGGACCAGCTGACCGTCCTAGTGGAGGCCGGTGGCAACGGCATGGGCATAAACTCCTCTCAATCGCTGGAGAGGGCACTGTTCAGGGAGCTCAGGTCGGTCTTGGGCTTCCAGCCAAGGGTAAGGGTTTTGCCCCCTATGTCGATCGAGAGGAGCGAGGGCAAAGCCAAGCGGGTTTTGGACCTGCGGAAGAAGTGAGCAGCACCGCATCG
>JARYLH010000019.1 GCA_029907755.1 Candidatus Methanosuratincola sp. | reverse complement strand
CATTTGTAAATCCGGAGGGACTGCCTTGTCGTCAGCCAAGGACGGTACGAGTAAGATGGAGAAGGTCTATTCGCCACGATCCGTGGAGGAAAAGTGGCAGAAGGCGTGGATGAGTGAGGAGTTTTATCAGGCTTACAAATTCAAGAACGACGGGAGGCCCGTATTCACAATAGACACCCCTCCCCCGTTCACGTCTGGCGAGCTCCACATGGGGCATGCATACTGGAACGTGATAAACGACACGGTTGCAAGGTACAAGAGGATGACCGGCCACGACGTGATACTCCCACAGGGGTGGGACTGCCAAGGGCTGCCCACGGAGCTGAAGGTCCAGTACAGGTGGAAGGTCCCTAGGGACGACAGGGCCCTCTTCCGGAAGAGGTGCGAGGAATGGACCGCGAACATGATAGACAGCATGAAGCGGACGATGATCAGGCTCGGGTACCGCCCGGACTGGGAGCAGTTCGAGTACCGGACGATGGACAAGAGCTACTGGAGGGCGGTCCAGGAGTCCCTGATCCAGATGCACGAGAAGGGGCTGATATACAGGAAGGAGTTCCCGGTCCACTGGTGCAGCAAGTGCGGCACTGCGCTCGCACAGGCGGAACTGGGGTACATCCAGAAGAAGGGCCAGCTCTACCATCTGAGGTTCAGGGCTGGCGACCGCGACCTGGAGGTTGCGACTACGAGGCCCGAGATGCTAAACGCGTGCCAGGCGCTTGCGGTCAACCCCGAGGATAGTCGCTACTTATGGGCGGTCGGGAAGGAGGCAGTGGTACCGATATTCGGCCAGAGGGTGAGGATCCTCGCCGACAGTTCGGTTGACATGGAATTCGGGACCGGCGTTGTCATGATCTGCACATATGGCGACGAGCAGGACATCAAGTGGCAGCAGATCTACAAGCTCCCTGTCACACGATCCGTCGACGAGTACGGCAGGATGGTGAATGCCAGGAAGTACAACGGGATGAAGGTCGCGGATGCAAGGGAAGAGGTTGCCAAAGACCTCGAGGCCGAGGGGAGCCTGATCAGGAGCGAGGAGTTCGTTCACAACGTCCTGGCCCACACAGAGAGGGCAGACTGCATGACGCCGATAGAGTTCCTGACGAAGGACCAGTGGTTCATAAAGTCGATGGATTTCAAGGAAATGGTCCTCAGGGAGGCGGAGAGGATGGAGTGGATCCCGGAGTTCGTCCACGGCAGGCTGGTCGACTGGGTGAGCAGCATAGAGTGGGACTGGCTCATCTCGAGGCAGAGGGTCTTCGGTACCCCGATACCTTTCTGGTTCTGCGCAGACTGCAACCAGATCATAGCGCCGAGGAGGGAGGACCTCCCGGTCGACACCAGCTCCACCCCGCCACCCGTGGAGAGGTGCCCCAACTGCGGAGGCAGCAGGATCAATGGGACGTCGGACGTCTGCGACTGCTGGGTCGACTCGAGCATCACCCCTCTAATCGTCACAGGCTACTTCAGGGACAAGGGGCTGTTCGAGAGGGCCTACCCAGTAGATCTGAGGCAGCAGGGGCACGACATCGTCAGGACTTGGATGTACTACACGATCCTCCGCTGCTCGGTGCTTACCGGCACCGGACCATTCAAGGGGGCGCTCGTGAACGGGCACATACTCGGACCTGACGGGACCAGGATGTCCAAGTCGAAGGGCAACGTCATAATACCCGAGCAGGGGATAAACCAGTACGGGGCGGACGCGATCAGGCAGGCACTCTTCTCGCTCACGATAGGATCGGACTTCCCATTCAAGTGGGAGCCGGTCAAGTACGGGAAGTCTTTCCTGCAGAAGCTCTGGTCATCCGCCAGGTTCGCGGAGGGCTTCTTAAGCGGAAGGACAGCCAAGATCAATCCGAAGGCGATGGACGAGACGGACAAGTGGATCGTCTCAAGGCTGAAGGATACCATCTCCAAGGCTCGGGATGCGATGGAGAAGTACCAGTTCCACATTGCGGTCGACGTGCTCCAGAAGTTCTACTGGCACGACTTCTGCGACCAGTACATCGAGGCTGTCAAGCCGAGGCTCTACAGCCCAAGGAATGCGGAGGACAGGGCGACCGCGGTGTCCGTGCTCCACACGGTTATTTGGAACTTCATCAGGCTCCTTGCACCGATCTGCCCACACATCACCGAGGAGATCTACCAGAGCCTTTTCCGAGAGGAGATGGGGTTCGTCTCGGTCCACGCTTCGCCGTACCCGAAGTCAGAGGAGCTGCCAGAGGTTGACGGCACTAGGGGAGAGAAGGTGATATCAATGATCGCGCTGCTGAGGAGCAGGAAGGTGGAAAACAAGCTGGCCCTTTCTGCAGGGGTGAGGGGGGCGGTAATCCAGGGCAACTCGGAGGAGCTAAAGGTCTACCAGGAGAACGAGTGGCTGATAAGGCAGGTCCTGCACATCGATGAAATCGAGTACAAGTTGGGCGAAAAGGAAGCAGAGTTGATCAAGTAGATGTGGAGGAGGCTCGCTTCGCTACCCTTCAGGGGGACCAGCGAGAAGCTCAGGGAGCACCAGGCGCTCGTCCTCCAGTCTGTCGAGCTACTGGGAGACCTCGTGGCGGCATGCAGAGGGGGAGACTGGGCTGTGGTCAGATCCATTGCGGAGAGGATAGCCGCGCTCGAGAGGGAGGCCGACGAGGTGAAGAGGGGGATCGAGATGAACCTCTACAGGGGCACGCTCTTCGTGGGTCTGAAGGAGGACTTTCTGAGGCTTGCAGAGGCGCTGGACGCGATATCAGACAGGGCTAAGGACGCGTCCAGGATCCTCTCGTCAAGAGAGCCCCGCCAGGGCGAGCTGCAGGAATTTTTCCAGGACTGCCCCAACATCGAGAGGCTGATCGCCGGCACGATCGAGATAGTGAAGGAACTGGAGGGGGCGGTCGGGCTTTTGGACAAGGACTCCAGGAAGGCGATCGCGGCTGCACACAGGGTCGAGAAGGCAGAGGAGAGGCTGGACGAGATAAAGTTGGACATCCTGATGCAAATATCAAGGCACGAGAACGAATTCTCGACGCTCACCTACCTCCAGCTGAGGGACTTCATACTGATGGTGGACACAATAGCCGACTCGGCGGAGAATGGGTCAGACGTGCTCACCGCGATGATCGTCAAGGCTACATTCTGAGGCGTTTTGATTGGACCCCCAACTCATCCCTCTCGTTGTCCTGGCGACTCTGACAGCGGGGATGGTTGGGGCCAACAACGCAAGCAACGCCACGGCCACCCTCGCGGGAGCGAAAGTGACGACGCACAGCAGGGCCGCGATGATATTCGCTACCGGGCTGCTGCTGGGTTCCTTACTCGAGGGGGGTAAGATGTCAGGGGCTGTGCTTGGGAGGGCACTGGAGGGAGTGCTCGGTAGCTGGTCCGTGGGGGTCATTCTTGGGGTCACTTTTGGCATGATAGTAATAGCCACAGGCATGGGGCTGCCGCTTCCGGTTACGCAGGCGCTGTACGGGGCGGCGATAGGTAGCGGCATATTCCTTGGCACTCCCCTGAACTTGGCAGGGATAACAGTGGTCCTGATCTCATGGATTATAACGCCGGTCGTGGCAGCAGGGGCTTCATTCGGGATAGCGAGGATGGGTAGGAAGATCGGTACGAAGGACGTAAGGACGGGGGCAATAGTCTATGGTATTTTGACGCTGGCGACGGGGTTTTACACTGCCTACGTCTTGGGAGCGAACACGATAGGGCTTGTTGCAGGCATAATGAAAGGAGGGATCGGCTGGGAGGCCGCGCTTGCCCTGGCGGCGACATCGTCGACTCTCGGAGGGATCCTCTTCGGGAGGAAGGTCTCCACCACAGTTGGGGAGAGGATCGCCATCATGGGGCCCCAGACGGCCTTCGCGTGCCAACTCAGCGGGGCTCTCACCGTGCACCTCTTCACGCAGGCGGGGATCCCGGTATCCATCAGCCACGCCATAGTCGGAGGGGTGGCAGGCGGTGCGCTTTCAAAAGGGTTCAGGGCGCTGAATGCAGCATCATGGGCGAGGCTGGCTGCGCTATGGTTCCTGACTCCCCTCATCACCATGGTGCTGGCATGGGTAATACATGCAAGCGCGGCTGCCTGAGAGGTGCAGATTAGCGGCGCAGCATGCCCTTGGCGCACGAGAGGGCCTCGAGTATGTGCCGTGAGCCGCGCTCGGAGACGACAGGACCGTGCCCGGGCAGGAGTGCCTCTATCCGCATCTGCGAGAGGCGCTCAAGGCTCTCGAGCATCTCCGAATCGCTCCCGCCCGGCAGGTCGGTCCTACCAAAGTAGCCGTCCGCGAAGACCGTGTCCCCGCTGATGAGGAGGGACTCGCCAGGCGAGTAGAAGCAGGCGCTCCCAGGAGTGTGACCAGGGGTCGGGATGCTCACAAGCCCGAGCTTGGAAAGCACCTCCGAGGCCTCGGATAGGTCGGAGCACGATGGGTAGCCTCGGACGGTCTCCTCCATCAGCCGCATGTCGCGGCTGCTAATGTATGCCTTCGTCGAGTACTCCCTAAGCGACTCGAGCCCCCGGACGTGGTCGTAGTGCCCGTGCGTTAGGAAAACCCCGGCGATGAGCGATCTGTGGATCCCCGTGGACGCGAGGTATGAGAGGAGGGACGGGTGGCCGCTTGCATCGAAGATGTAGAATGACCCCTCTTCCCTTAAGATGTAGACGTTCGAGGAGATGCTGACGCCGACGAATGACTCCTCGTGGAGGACGAGGAATCGCCCTATCCTCGAGACGAGCGGCGACGGGAGCGGCAAAACCTCACCCACGCCCCTCGTCAACCCTTCGTGACCCCGAGGGGGACCATCCTTGCGACCAGCGTGGCTATGCCAAGGGCGTCTGATACCGACGCGACCCGATCGACGTCCTTGTACGCACCTGGCGCCTCCTCGGCGATCACCCTGATGTTGGCAGCCCTGAGGCGGATCCCCCTCTCCTCAAGGTCGCGCTTCACGTTGCTTCCCCAATACTTCCTTATGGCAGCCTCCCTGCTCAGGAACCTGCCTGCTCCGTGCGCTGTGGATCCCCAGCTCAGGTCAAGCGAGTTGGGCCCGCCGAGCAGGAGGTACGATGCGGTGCCCATGCTGCCAGGGATGATCACAGGCTGGCCTATGCCCCTGTACTCGGCCGGGATCTCGGTTCTGCCTGCAGGGAACGCCCTTGTCGCGCCCTTCCTGTGGACATAAAGTAGCCGCTTCTTACCTTCGACCGTGTGCTCCTCGCGCTTTGCAAGGTTGTGCGCAACATCGTAGACCAGCCTCATACCGAGACGCTCCGCGTCCGACCCGAAGGTCTTCCTGAAGGCCTCCCTAGTCCAGTGCATTATGCACTGCCTGTTCACCCACGCATAGTTGCAGGCAGCGCTCATCGCTGCGAAGTAATCAGAGGCCTCTCGGCTGTTGGCAGGGGCGCATGCGAGCTCCCTGTCGGGTATCTTTATCTTGTACTTCGATACGGCATTCTCCATCACGTGGAGGTAATCGCTGCAGACCTGGTGCCCCAAGCCGCGGCTGCCAGAGTGTATCATGACCACGACCTGCCCTTCCCGGTCGATGCCGAAGACCTTCGCCGCGCGCTGGTCGTAAATCTTGTCGACTGCCTGGACTTCGAGGAAGTGGTTCCCGCTGCCGAGTGTCCCCAGCTGGTTGGATCCCCTGCCCTTGGCTGACTGGGAGACGAGGCTGCTGTCGGCGGTCTTCATCGATCCGCCCTCCTCGCACTTCGTGGCGTCTTCTGGTAGCGCGTACCCCTTCTCGATGGCCCACTCCACGCCACGGTCGAGCACATCGTTGAGCTCTGAGGTGGTCAGTTTTATCCCGCCCTTGCTCCCGAGCCCGGAAGGGATCATGTCAAAGAGTGTGTCGATCAGCTTGCCCAGCAGGGGCTTCACGTCATTCAGATCCAGATTGGTGAGCATCAAGCGGACGCCGCAGTTGATGTCGTACCCCACGCCTCCGGGCGAGATCACGCCTTCCTCGGCATCGAATGCGGCGACGCCCCCAATCGGGAATCCGTAACCCTGGTGCCCGTCTGGCATCACTATGGAGTACTTGAGGATTCCCGGAAGGTGCGCAACGTTGGCGCACTGCTGCAGTGTCAGGTCCTCCGCCATCTTTTCCAAGAGGGAGGAGTCCGCGTAAACCCTACCTGGGACGTTCATCCCGGACCTGTAGTCCTTGGGGATCTCCCAGGAGTATTCGCCCAGCTTCTTGAGCGGGATCGAAGATCCTTCAACCATAAGAAACCACCTGCTCCACGTCTGTCGGCTCATAAATTGATACCAGGCGATTCCATATAAACATAGGGCTTTTCGGCGCAAGAAAGGGCGACTATATGTCTAGGACGAAGTAGGCATGCCACATCCCTCCCTCCCGGTTGATCCTCATGAGGGAGTAGGTCATTGCCTTGACCCCGGTCCGCTGGTCGTGCTTGGCAGGGTCATACTCTTCACCCCAGAGGGACGCCGAGAGCCTAGCCCCCTCGCCAACCTCGACTTTCCTCACCTCCGCGCGTCCCAAGGCAAAGGAGTCGGCGTCGAAGTGATATATCAGGCGATCCACCCACAGGTAGAGGAGCTGCTCCAAGTCCTTAGCCGCGATCTCGACGGGTATCGACCTGCGCCTGCCGACCGCTTTAGTGTTCAGCATGACCTCGAACGCGGCCTCGGCGGAATCGGCAAAGAGTCCCTCTAGTGATTCGGAAATTACGTGGACGTACACGTCCGAGACATGGTCGAGGTACTCGTACAACTGGACGACCCCCCTGCGCAGCGCTTCACATTATTGATGCGCACGGGCAGACAAAAAAGCTTTCATGTGGGCGCATGGTTTATAAGAAGTGCGGCGGAGAATTGAAGACTGCGCGAGCCGGGGTGGCTGAGCGGTTAAGGCGCCGGCCTTGAGATCCAATCTTGTCTGCTGGACAGGCAAGCCGGTTCCCTCTCGGGGGAGCAAGGGTTCGAATCCCTTCCCCGGCGCCAATCCATCACCTTACCGAGATCAAACCGCGGAGTCGGGATGCCCGGATACCCCTTGCAGCTTTTTTGGGAGGTCACGAGCCACGCTACGTTAGAGCAATGCATCAACCAAAACAGGGGCTGATGATTGAATTTTTACCTGCTTGGAAGCGCAGGGCCGAATTTCGGGCTATTGCTGATCTTAAGATAAAAAATACGCCGGGGGAAAAGACGGCAATACACCTATTTGTTTGAAGATTTCGATTTGCTGAGAGCAGATACCTCTTCCTTGCCCTCTTCCAGCGATGGGGAGTGCTCTTGGTCGAGTATCATCAGAAGCTCTTGGAACTCCCCAACGTGGACTTTTTCTTCCTTGGCTATGTCCAAAAAGACCTTCTTCAGGAGGGAATTGTCAGTCATGGCCGCGAGCTGCTCGTATAGGTTTATCGCGTCCAGCTCTGCGATTATCCCGACCCGGATTATCTCCTTTTCCAGATCTTCCTTCTTCAGCGACTTGATTTCGAACGGTATTTTTGAGAGCATTCTCGAGTCCTCGAGCCCTCCAGAGTTCCATTTGTAATTAAATGTTATGCTGGCGGGTATGC
Source organism: Candidatus Methanosuratincola sp. (assembly GCA_029907755.1). Taxonomy (GTDB): domain Archaea; phylum Thermoproteota; class Methanomethylicia; order Methanomethylicales; family Methanomethylicaceae; genus Methanosuratincola. Next base: position 7,892 of record JARYLH010000019.1, on the reverse strand, counting down.
GCGTCGTGCCAAGCCCGAAACGGGTGAGAAAGGCTGCAGAGGCAGCAGGAGGCGCAAGCGGGTTGATCACGGCTCCTATTAAATGGCTACCAAGCGCGGGTCTTTGAATGCCACACGCAGGGCCCTCATGGCGCTTTCCTCCTTGTCCTTCAATTCAAGCATAACGTCAAAGTCGTAACCCCTCGTCGAGTAGAGGAAAGTCGAAAAATCCCGTTCGTCGAGTGAAAACGCATGCTTTCCGCGCCGCTCTCCAGTCATCTGCGAGCTGTAGTCAACCATCGGAAGCCCGTCCCTACCAGCGTCCCAAGTATCCGAGACCAGCCCAATCGATTCAGGGATCCCTTCACCACGGTTCGAGATCTCATGGTGGAATTTGTCGAAGAGGATCGGGATCCCCGTCTCGCGGTTTATAGCCAGGCAGTCGCTAAGGGGATATTTCTCGTCGTTTTCGATCACGAGTCTGCGCAGCACCGGTTCTGGCAGCGAGCCGTACCTTTCGATGAACCTCTGGATGGAACCTGGCCTATCTTTGTAAACTCCCCCAACATGTATCTGCACTTTCGCCGTAGCGTCTAGGCCAAGGAGATCAAGGAGCTCGGCGTGGTAGACCAGCTCCTTGACGCTTCGGGCGAATATGGACCGGTCAACCGAATTAATTAGAGTGAACTGATCAGGATGCATTGAAATGCGCATCTTCTTTGCACGAATGAGGTTCCCGATGTATGAAAAGCGGGTCTTGAAATGAGACTGCCAGTCGAACTTGCATACAGGGTGGGAGGCAAATGGTACGAGGTCTGAAGTGATCCTGAAGAAGAGTATCCCCTTAGAGGAATTGAATGCGAGTATCTTCTCGAGGCAGTCAAGATTGGACGACACCGTCAGGATAAGGCGATCCTCGGTGTACGAGCTCAGCCTGAAAGCACTGTCAGCCTTGCATCTTAAGGTACGGTTGATGCAAGGGTAACCGATCCTCAAGCGGAGACCCTCGCAACCGATCAGCTGGCCTCAAATGGCTACTCTCTTGGAAGATCCTAGGCGCGACCTCAGCAGCACGAAAGCCAAAGCGACTAGTAGGACGGCACCGCCCGCCAGGACGGCACTGCTGATCTCGGAGAGCACGCCCGACTTGAGGTAGATCCCGAGGAGCGCCCAGAGCACTACTAGGACATAAACAGTGTCCCTCTTCAAGAGTGCTGAGGCCAAGGCTATCAGAGTTGTGAGGGCGACTGCGATCACCCCCCACTGGGGCTCCGAGAGCCCAAGCCCGCTCCATCCCAAGTAAACCAGGGCTGCGGCTATGTTTACGACGAAGGCCACAGTGATCCACCCGAGGTAAAGGCTGAACGGCACCTGGAATGCCAGCCTCTCCCTGATGGGGGGTTTGAGTCTGCCTATGCCGACCACCAAGTATGTCGCCAGGAGCGTGAGGAAGAGCGCAAGCATGGGGATGACTGAAAGGGCTATGTAGTCGTAGTGCCATAGGAGGAGCCAGGCGATGTTGAAGAGGCAGCTCAGCAGGAAAAGGGGACCTATCTTCCTAACATAGTCTACACTTGTCTGGCGCATGAAAAATGGCGCAATAACGAATACTCCGAGCATGAGGTAAATTATGCCCCATATAGAGAATGTGATGCCCGCTGGCGTAACGACCGTCGGGTATAGGTCAGAGACCTGCGCAGTAGTCCGCCCGTTTAGGGCATAGGCGCTCGCCAACGCATTCACTGAGACGGTGAGGATGAACCCTACCAAGTTCAGGATCCTAAGCGTGTAAGAACGCATATTTCATTAATATGTTCGAAGGCGGATATAATGGTATACTGTAATTACAGTTTTTCCAGACGGATCATTCTGGAATACTCCCCCGCCAAAGCATCGGACATTTAGCAAAGCTATGTTAAAAAGGAGTTATGGTCTTGGGGCGCATCAGAACGAGCGCCGATTAAATCGAAACGACGAAAGAAAGAGATACCTTGTTTACCACGGGTTTATGGAAGATTGAAAAATTAAACCAGCTCGATCTCGATGAAAACGTCGTCGGGGACCTGGATTCGCATCATCTGCCGCATGGTCCTGTCGTCGGCATCGACATCGATCAGGCGCTTGTGGATCCTCATCTCCCACTTGTCCCACGTCTTGGTCCCCTCGCCGCACGGCGACTTCATCGTGGGGACTAGGAGCCTCTTGGTCGGCAACGGGACTGGGCCTGCGATCTTCACTCCGGTCTTCTCAGCAATCTTCCTGATCTGCGAGCAGACGTCCTCTAGCTTGATGTAGTCGGTGCTGCTGAGCATTATTCTTGCTTTTTGTGGCATTATTATCAGGACTCCTCAAAAAAAGGGGTTATTTGCCAAGCGTCGCTGGCTTGACTTCGAGCACGACGCCCGCGGCCACGGTCCTGCCCATATCCCTGAGGGCGAACCTGCCTAGCGGAGGCAGCTCGTTATACTTCTCGATCACCAGTGGCTTGGTAGGCTTGAAGGTCACGATTGCGCTGTCGCCCTGCTTGAGGAATGTCGGCTTCTCCTCGATCACCGCACCGGTCTTGGGGTCGATCTTCTTCTCGAGCTCAAGGAACGTGGTTGCAACTGTTGCAGTGTGCACGTGGAGCACCGGGGTATAGCCTGCAGCGATTGCAGTTGGGTGGTAGAGCACGAAGATCCTTCCCTTGAAGGTGTCGGCAACGGTCGGCGGCTTTGCGGTGTCACCGCACACGTCGCCTCTGTGGACGTCGGTCTTGCCTATGCCCTTGACGTTGAACCCGATGTTGTCGCCCGGGATCGCCTGGTCTATCTTGGTGTGGTGGGTCTCAATATCCTTGACCTCTCCCGACTTGTTCGCGGGCATGAAGACCACGGTGGTGTTCTTCTTCAGCACTCCGGTCTCAACCCTGCCTACGGGGACAGTCCCGACACCGGTGATCGTGTAGACATCCTGGATCGGTATCCTGAGCGGCTTGTCAATTGGCTTCTCTGGAGGCACAAACGTGTCGAGAGCCTCGAAGAGCGTTGGACCAGTGTACCACGGAGTGTTCTTGCTCTGCTTGATTATGTTGTCGCCCTTCCACCCTGAGATCGGGATAGCCAGGATCTTGGAAGTGTCGTACCCGATCATCTTCAGGAACTTCAACACGCCGTCCTTGACCTCGTTGAACCTTGCCTGGTCGTAGTTAACGGTCTGGTCGTCCATCTTGTTGACTGCGACGACTACCTGGTTGACTCCAAGGGTCTTAGCAAGGAAGGCATGTTCCCGGGTTTGTCCACCAGGTCCCATTCCGGCCTCGTACTCGCCCTTCTTCGCCGATATCACCAGGATTGCAGCGTCAGCCTGTGAGGCACCTGTGATCATGTTCTTAACGAAGTCCCTGTGTCCAGGCGCGTCGATGATGGTGAAGAAGTACTTGGGGGTCTCGAACCTCCAGAAGGAGAGATCAATAGTCATGTCCCTTTCTCTCTCTTCCTTCAGCTTGTCACCCAACCAAGCGAACTTTGCGAACTCCTTGCCGGTCTTCTTCGCCTCTTCCTCTAGAGCGGCCAGGGTTCGATCATCAAGGCCGCCTGCCAAGAACAACAGGTGTCCCACTAGAGTGCTCTTTCCGTTGTCTACGTGTCCCATGACAAGCAGATTCAGGTGTTCCTTTTTCTGGGATGACATTCATTATCGCCTCTCTCTAATACCTTGCTTTTGAAGGTTAAAAACTTTCAGTAATATATAAGTCTTAAGGAAAAAGCAGGGGGTAAGCCCTGTGGCTTACCTTGCGGATATGGCTATCCGCTCTATCTCCTCGCGCTTCTGCACAGCGTAGCTCTTCGAGTCTCCAGATGCGGCGAGGATCAGCTCATCCGCCAGGCACTCCTCAACGGGCTTGTTGCTCCCGAATGAGGCGTTCCTTGCTGCATCGGTGATGAACCGGAGAGCGAGGTCGACCCTCCTCTGCGGGGAGGCGTCGACTGACTGGGGGTAGGAGACGCCTCCGTAGCTTATACGGGTGACCTCCTCCCTCGGGGCGGAGTTCTCAACCGCCCTGACGAGGATCTGCACGGGGTTCTGCCCCGTCCTCAGGTTTATTATCTCGAAAGCTGCAGCCACAATGCTGGATGCGAGGATCTTTTTGCCCCCGTTCTTGCCGGGGCGCATCATACGGTTGACGAGCCGCTCGACGATGTTCACCTTCGCCTTTCCGAACCTGCTGTGCTCGTGCCTTCCGCATGAGTGGGGAGCGATCACAGGGCTCAGGCAGAGGTACGACTTGAGCCCGAGATCCCTGATCTCAATGTTAAAGAGGTCCCATTTGTTGAATACCTTTATTTCTGTCTGAGACATCCGCAGATCACCTTATCTTATCTTACCTTACAGGCTTCTGCTTCTTACCGGTCATCAGGGCCTGCAGCGAGACCCCATTGATCTTGACTACCTTCCATCTGACTCCAGGGAGGTCACCCAACGATCCCCCCATAGGGCCTCCGATTCCCTCGACGATTACCTCATCGTGCTCGTCGACAAAGTTCAGCGCTCCGTCTCCTGGGAGGAAGGCAGTGATCTGCTTCCCGTTCTTGATGAGCTGGATCCTCACGCACTTTCTTACTGCGCTGTTGGGCTGCCTGCTCTCGACCCCAACCTTCTCGAGGACAATCCCCCTAGCCTGCGGAGCGCCCTCGAGCGGGTCTGCCTTCACGTCGAGCCTGAGAGCCCTGCGCTTGTACTGCCTCAGGCTCCAGCGGAATCGCTTCCGCTTCTCGGCCATCTTCCTGCCCGCGAGCAGACCCTTTGGTGACTTTGAACCTGCCATAGCATACACCTAGTGCGGATTTCAAAATGTACCTCGATTATTTAAGCCTCACGGCTGACCGGTCGGTCAGACGATATTCACGTTCTCAATGTCAAAGTGGCGCTTCATGAGAAGCCGGGTCTTGTTGATGTTCTTTCCGTTCTTGCCGATCGCCATCCCCTTGTCCCTAGGGTCGACCGTGACATGGGCGACGGTCTGTCCCTCGGAGTTCTTGGTAATCCGTACTCCCCTGACCTTTGCGGGCGAGAGGATATTCTTCAGGTACTCCTCAGGAGTCTCGGCATACTCGACGATCTCTACAGCCCTCCCGATGACCTTCCGCGTCCTCTCGATGTTCGACCCGCTCTTGCCGATCGCGAGCCCCATGTCCCCGGGCCTGATCACGAAGATTATCCTGTTCTCCTCGTCGTCGACTATGCAGTCCTTGGCAATGGCACCTGTAAGGTTCTCAAGGAGTGCGATGTACCGCATCTCGTCAGCGGTCAGCCTTATGTTCGGTATAGAATCACTCCCCCTCTGGTTTCAGTATCGAAGACTCCCCAGGCTCGATGATGCTCACGGTGGATACTGGGAAGGGCTTACCGCAGAGCCCGCCAAGGTCCCAGCTCGATCCAGGGAAGTGGTGGACAGGGACCGTCTCTCCCGCAACTGCCCTGACCTTTGAGGAAACTTCCTCCGGGGCATTTGACGCAAGGACAATTGCCTTGACCTTCTTCTTTGAGATTAGCTTGAGAGCTACCCTGTAGCCGGTCTCAACCTTCCCAGTTTTTATGGCTGTCTTCAATTCCTTGACGATGTCCATATCATGAACCCTCTTTTGAGAAGCGCATAAACAATTCGACTATGCCTGTACCTAGAGGTACTGGCTGGCCGACTATAACGTTTTCTGTCACTCCCTCCAGTGCATCCTCCTCTCCATGTGCAGCCGCATCCAATAAATGCTTTACGGTGACCTCGAAAGCCGCCCTCGCGAGGACGCTCGACTTCTCGCCGCTTACACCGTGCCTCCCTATCTGCCTGATCTTGCCTGTGGAGGTCATCAGGTCTGCTACGAGTATCACATGGCGTATGTCGACGTCGAGGCCCTGCTGGTCGAGCACCTGAAACGCCTCCCTGATTATGGCGTTCCTCGCCGCCTCTATGCCCAGCACCTCTGCGATCTCGGAGATGTTGTTCGTGTAGATCCTTGTGGTGTCTATGCCCTTGACGCCAAGTACCTGCGCGAGGTTGGAACCGTCGGTGTGGAGAACATATTCGTTGTCCTCCTTCTGGATCACCACTCTCTTGATCCCCTTTATCCCCTTCAACCTGAGGTCGAGGATTCGCTCGCGGAGTCGCTTGATCTTCTCAGGTGCCGTGGTCTCGGGGCTTATTATTATGCTGTTCCCCTCGACGGACACCCTGCCGACCTTCAGCTTCTCAATCGACTTCGCTATGAACTCGAGGTCTAGCCCCTTGTCCTCTGCCACCTCGGTGTCTATCTCGACTATGAAAGAAGAGTTGATCATGTCGTATTCGATGCTCCTCGCGACGTTCTCGACGGCAATCCTCTCGATCCGTGCGACGACCTCCTTTGCCTTCTCCAGGCTCCCCCGGTGCTCCTCGTCCAGGTATATGGTCATCGTTGGCGTGGAAGGTATGCGCCTGGCATCGACTATCTCTATGAGGCGCGGCAGACCGAGGGTTACGTTAAGTTCCCTGACTCCCGCGTAGTGGAATGTCCTCAGGGTCATCTGCGTCCCTGGCTCGCCTACGGACTGGGCTGCGACCGTTCCCGCAGCCTCGCCGGGCTCTATTAGCGACTTTACGTAAGCGCTGTTGACCTCTTCGACGATCCTTGTAAGCTGTTCATCAGTCAGGTCGAGCCCGGAGGTCTTATCCTTCAACTGCGTAACAAGGTTCTCGGGAAGGGAGTACTTAGCAAGCAGGCTGTCAAGGATCGTTGCGTTGCAACCCTTTTGCGGGGTCTCTTGGGCAGGCGGCTGCGCCGGCTCTTCCGCGACCTGCGCCGCTTTCGCCGGAGCCTTCGTGCCGATGTCCTCCTTTTCCTTGGCTTTCTTTGCCTTCTTCCCTTCGGACTTGGTCTTTGCCTTTGACCCTGCCTTCTCCTTCTTCGCGCCCTCCTTGCTTGTTCCTCTCTTCAGCCCTGTGCCTTTCGCTGTAGCTTCCTCAATTGATCCTTCAGACGGTTCCTCTGCCATATCAGCTGCCTCCTGCCTTCACGACTCTCTCAATGATCTTCTCAACGTTCACTGCCTTGCCGTGGTCGCTCTTGGCCGGGTCTACCCCGTCCTCTCCGTACCTGAACTGGATTATCGATCCGTCCGTGCCCCTAACAGTCAGGTCGTATTCGACGCGCACGTCCTGCAGTGCGTTGATCAGCCTCCTCTGCATGTACCCGCTCTGGCTTGTCCTTACAGCCGTGTCGACCAGCCCCTCCCTTCCTCCCATCGCGTGGAAGAAGAACTCGATCGGGTTGAGCTTGTCCTTGTAGCTGCTGTAGACGAAGCCGTGGGCCTCCGCCCCGAGGTCGCCCGGCTTGAAGTGGGGGAGGGTCCTGTTCATGTAGCCTCTCATGATCCTCTCGCCCCGGACCGACTGCTGCCCAACGCATGCGACCATGTGCGCGAGGTTCATCAGGCTTCCCCTCGCACCAGTCCTCGCCATGAGCAGCGCCGTGTTGGACTCCTTCAGGTACTGGCTCGCGATCTCCCCTGCGAGCTCCCTGGCCTCTTCGAGCTCCTGCATGATCTTGGTCTCGAGTGTCTCCTCCAGTGTCCTTCCAGCGAGGCGCTCCAGGAGACCCTGGTTGTAGATGTCGATCAGCTCGGATACCTTAGCCTCCGCCTGCCTGATCACCTCGAGGACCTTCCTCTTTGCGTCAGCAGGGAGCTCCTCGTCGTCGAGCCCGATCGTCAGACCGCGGCTGTCGATGTACGCGAGGAAGAGCTTGAATGCCTTGTCTATGTAATCCCTGCCCGCGTCGGTGCCGTAATCCTTGATCAGCCTGTGGAGGACGCTCTCGGGCTGTCCTGCCCCTATCGACTTCTTGTCGATGACTCCCTTTATGAGCTTCCCGTCCCTTATCACGACATAGGCATCGTTC
>JARYLH010000197.1 GCA_029907755.1 Candidatus Methanosuratincola sp. | reverse complement strand
CCGGGAGAGCGGCTCCGCTCTTTAGGTGGCAGAGAGCCTCCTCCCGGGCGAGTTTTAAGAAGCTGTGGAATTTATCCCGCGCCGGCCCGGCGCGGATGGTGTTTGTGTGCCCCATTAGCCCGTAGAGCAGGAGGTGGGCTCTGTCCCTCCGGGCGGCTCGCTGGATGTGTTGGAGTAGTCCGACTCTACCCTTAAACTCCCGATTACACGCCGGGCAACAGTTTTTAATGTGCCGCTTGGAGATGTGTCCCTTCAAAATAATAAGGGGAGAGGGGCCGTAGCCGCAATACGGACACGAGTATCTAGGGAGCTTCATCACTTGAGCCTCCTCTCGAGTTTCCATAGAGGGTATAGACTTGCTTTCTTGGTTCCGTAGTTCTCACCACCTAAGACTTGGTGGCTATAGTATATAAAGTTTGGCTATAGCCCACCATCAGATAGTATTATTTAAGTTGTGAGTGATAGTATCTGATGGGGGATAATGGAGGGCTTGACCGTAGTTCTCGCCGAGCT
>JARYLH010000196.1 GCA_029907755.1 Candidatus Methanosuratincola sp. | reverse complement strand
CCGGGTTCAAATCCCGGCGACCGCACCATTTTTGCGTTTGGATTGTAACTGGGAGTTTGGAATGTGCTGGTTTTTTGTAGTTGAGTTTGGTTTGGGTTTGTTTGTTGGTTTAGAGCTTGGAGAAGGTTGATTAGCTGTTGGATAACTGGCTGTGGGACGGTCCCAGGACGGTCCTGTATACATGTTTGGGGCGGTCCTAATAGTAGGGTCGTCAGATAATCGTTTAGACCCATGTTTGCGGCTCGCGCCTTGTTTCGTAGTAAGTCAGCGACTTCGGTTTTTAGGCATAAGCCTGTCATTCCCTGTTTAGGCAAGTTTTTTCTTTTCCTCCTTTACTCTTTATCTTATCTGTTGGGCTTTTAAAGTGCAGTAAAGAATTTTTTGTAGGGGCAGATGGGTTTTTGTTTTGGAGGTATAGGTTTCTGAGGATGATTAGTTTGGCTGTGTGGAAGTATCCTGCTTCTCTGAGTTCTTTGTGGGTTGCTGTTATGCCTTTATAGTCTGCGCCCATGGTTTT
>JARYLH010000195.1 GCA_029907755.1 Candidatus Methanosuratincola sp. | reverse complement strand
TGATGGGGAGGCCGTACTTCTGCTGCCACCTTATGTCCTGCTCGTCGCCATAGGTGCAGATCATGACCATGCCGGTGCCGAACTCCGGGTCCACGGCCTCGTCGGCGATGACCTTCACCCTCTGTCCGAAGACCGGCACCTCCACCTCCCTCCCCACCATGCCCCCGTACCTCGCGTCCCCCGGGTTAACCGCGAGGGCAACGCAGGCAGGGAGGAGCTCTGGCCTCGTAGTCGCGACCTCCACAGACCCCCCTCCATGGGCGAACTTCACATAGTAGAGCCTGCCCTGCTTCTGGACGTAGCCCAGCTCGGCCTGGGCCAGGGCCGTGCCGCACTTGGGGCACCAGTGGACCGGGAACTCCTTCCTGTAGACGAGCCCCTTCCTGTGCATCTCAAGCAGCGAGGCCTGGACGGCCTTCCAGTAATCCCTGTCCATGGTCCTGTACTCGAACTGCTCCCAGTCGGGCCTGTAGCCAAGCCTGATCATGGACCTCTTCATGCTCTTTATCATCTCGCTGGTCCATTCGGCGCACTTCTCCCTGAACA
>JARYLH010000194.1 GCA_029907755.1 Candidatus Methanosuratincola sp. | reverse complement strand
CCTCACTTGGATTTGCTCCAAATGTAGGATTGGTTGTTACGTTGTTACAATTAGGTTCCTGGATGGATGTCAAATGATTGTGTGTGTTATTAAAGGGTATAAAGTTGCTTGTTACGTTGTTACACGTAGATTCCTGGAAGGATGTCAAGTCATGGTGTGTGTTATTATAGGGTATAGAATTGCTTGTTACGTTGTTACACTCTGTGAGAGTAATGCCAAAATAGAGCCTTTTCATGCCATGCTCCCTGGATTGTCTGGCTTCAATGCCCTCATTTTTGAGATCCTTGAAAAACTTATCCCTGGAGACCTCCCTCTTTATCCCCTTAGCTTTGAGCCAGGATCTTAGAGCCTGATAGAGCTCATCCTTCTCCACATAATCCGCATCCGAGCCTGTGTGCTCCACACCCTCCTCCCAGAAGGAAAGTACAGGTCTCGATTGTCTCTTGTAAAATTTCCAAACCTCCTCCGTACTCCTAGAATACGAAAACTTGGAGTTATTATTCAGAAACCTGAGTAGCCCTCGGATGGCCCAGGCTATGATGCCCGGCATCTCT